>NZ_JBGMOE010000050.1:0-115855 GCF_041424195.1 Tardiphaga sp.
CTGCGAGTTTATAGTTTTGGGGCGTGGCTTGGCGTTGCGCACCTTCGCATCGGTAAGCATGGTTCGGTCTCCAAAAATACCAGACATCACTTCCACATGCATTATAACATACTGAAATCACGATTGAAATCCTCAATTTCTGGCAAGGCAATTTCGATCCAGCAATCATATAGCAAACATCGCAAAAGACTGCCGTATAGTGTCGCCCGCCGGGTCGTAGCTCCGTAAAGCGATTAGGCCTTTCCAGCGCGTTAGCCACCTAGATTGCCAACCGTTCAAACGGCGCAGGCTCGGGGGCGGGGGAAGCAGAGAGCGACGGGCACGCTCGCGGTTTGGGCATCGGTCGCCAACGCCGGGCGGCTCGCCTCCCGTCGGCACATGAAGGTCGCCCAGCAGACTGGCCAGGTCCAGCTTGACCATTTCGCTGACCGCTCCCCGATCGGCGGCAAGCCCGGTTTTCAGGCCGCCCAAGTGCTGCGCGTGGCCGACAGGACGCAGAGAAGGCACGACTGCCGAGGGCGAAAGAGTCGATCGGCCAAGGCCCCACGACGAAGCCCAAGGGCGCGCCGAAACCGCCCACAACCGCACAAGGTTGCGGGCCTGGCATTATCCTTCAGGCTGATCAGCAATCTGTTGGGCTTGTGCGCGCGCCACGGCCGCCAATTGCGGTGGCCGGAAAGCGCAGTCTCGCAACGTCTTGGCCCAACCGTCGTTGTGCGCGCACCACCGCGCAGCCCGCATAGGATCAATGCCGACATGGTCGAGCCAGAAACGGTTACTGATCAACGCGGGTAGCGCCCGGCTCAACCGACCACGATCCCGCCAATGGAGATTGCCGTGGATCACGATCGCCCAACCGGCCTCTTCGACGAGGCCGCCGGAAAGAAGCCCCGACACCTCATCCAGAGTCGCGCCGCAATGGCAGACGTATTGAGGAGAGCCGGCCTTCATTGCGGCAACTAGGATGCGCTGGATTTGCATCATCTCAGTCATAGGTAAGTCCTTCAATCGCACCGCGCGTCGATGCACGGCACAAGAAATTGAGAAGCTCGGTCGCGCTTCCGGGCCAAAACCGAGCAATTCAGACGACTTGCCGGTTTTGTGGGACGAGCTGATCCGCTACCCTGCGATCGATAATCGTTCCGGAGGCTGGTGGGGCATGGCGTCGAGAGGATCTGAATGGCGGCGATGGGAGCCGCATATCCACGCGCCCGGCACCGTTCTCAACAATCAGTTCGGCGGCCCCGATCCTTGGGAAACCTGGCTGGCGACGCTGGAGGGCGTTGCTCCTCGTATCGAGGCGGTCGCCGTTACCGACTATTATGTGACCGACACCTACGAGACGGTGCTGCGCCACAAGGCCGCAGGGCGGCTCGGCGCGATCGAACTCGTCTTCCCCAATATCGAGCTACGCCTCGATGTCGCGGCGCGGACGGGCTTCGTGAACATTCACCTGCTCGTCAGTCCGGAAGATCCCGACCATCTCACGAACGTGCGGCGGATCCTCGGTCGGCTCCACTTCCAGGCGTTCAATTCGCAATTCGACTGCACGCGCGACGAACTGATCCGGCTTGGCTGCACCGCCAACCCCGCGCTTACCGACGATCGCGCTAAGCTCGCGCATGGCGCCACCCAGTTCAAGGTGAACTTCCGCCAACTGCGCGAGGTCATCCACAGCAACGAATGGGCGAAGAAGAACATCCTCATCGCGGTCGCCGGCAGCGCTGACGATGGCACCTCGGGAATGCGGCAGGCGGCCGACGCGACGATGCGCCAGGAAATCGAGCGCTTCGCCCATATCATCTTCTCGAGCGCGCCTTCGTCGCGCGACTTCTGGGCGGGCCGTCGAAACCTGTCGCCCGAAGAGCTGCGTGTCCAATATGACGGCTGCAAGCCCTGCCTCCATGGCAGTGACGCTCACCAGCCGGCGCAGATCGGGCAACCTGCCGGGGATCGCTACACTTGGATCAAAGGTGCGCTTACCTTCGACGCGCTGCGCCAGGCCTGTATCGATCCCGAAGGGCGCGCCTTTGTAGGCACCCTGCCGCCGAGCACCGCCATGCCGTCCCAGGTGATCGCGGAGGTCAGCCTTTCAGATGCACCTTGGGCGGCGACGCCAACCATGCCCCTCAACCCGGGACTCGTCGCGATCATCGGTGCACGCGGTTCGGGCAAGACCGCGCTAGCCGACGTCATTGCCGCTGCGTGCGATGCGATCCCCGCCACCACCTGGAATGCCAATCCGGACCTCAGCCCATCCTTCCTGGTCCGTGCCCGGCCGCTCCTGGGCGCAGGCAAGGCGACACTGCGCTGGGGTGGGGGAGCTACAACCGATCGCTTCCTCGACGGCCGCGATGCCAATGGCGCCTTCGCCTTTCCTCGCGCACGCTATCTCTCCCAGCAGTTCGTGGAAGAGCTGTGCTCGGCCAAGGGAGCCTCGGACGGTCTCATCCGCGAGATCGAGCGCGTCATCTTCGAGGCGCATCCGCCGGCCGACCGCGACGGTGCCATCAGCTTCGAAGAACTGCGCGAACGCAAGACGCTGCGATTCCAACAAGCAAGGGCGCGCGAGGCTGAGGCGATCGCCGACATCTCCGAGCGGATCTCGGAGGAGTTCGAGAAGGAAGCGTTGATCGGCATGCTCGCCCAGCAGGTCAATCAGAAGAAGCAGGTGATCGCAGGTTATAATGCCGATCTTGCCAAGCTCGTGCTCAAGGGCACCCCCGCGCAGGCCCAGCGCCATGCGGCCCTAACGCAAGCCGTGCAGGCGCTCGACACGCGGCTCCAGCAGCTCGGCAACCAGCGGCGGGCTTTCCTCGCCATGCAGGATGAGGTTCGCAGCACGCGCGCAACCAAGGCACCGGAAATGCTGCGCCAGACCCAGGCGCGCCACCTCGCCAGCAGTCTCGATCAGGCCCAATGGCAGGAGTTCCTTCTGGTCTACCAGGGCGACGTCGATCAGAGCCTCGCCGGCTACGTCCGGTGGGCCGATGGCCAGATCTCGGATCTGCAAGGCGTGCCGCCGGTGCCTGGTGATCCCGCGACATCGCTGATCGCCGACGGCGCCGATCTCGCGACCGTGAAACTCGCCATCTTGCGCGCCGAAATGACCCGCCTCGAGGCGCTGTTCAGTGCCGACCGGGTCGTGCGCGAGCAATATAGCGCGTTGACCGCCCGCATCGCGCAGGAAAACTCTGCCCTCCAGACGCTTGAGGCCCGCCTTGCCGATGCTCAAGGCGCTGCCGCCCGGCGCAAGGACCTTCAGACCGAACGGGACGCAGCCTATGGCCGGGTGTTCGGCGCCGTAGTCGACGAGCAGAATGCGCTGGCGGCGCTTTATGCCCCGCTCATGACCAAGCTCGCGGCGGCCTCGGGTACGCTCCGCAAGCTGAGCTTTTCCGTCCGGCGCGCCGCCGATGTCGAGGGCTGGGGCGGCTTTGCCGAGGAGCAGTTGCTCGATCGGCGCAAGAGCGGTCCGTTCAACGGGCGCGGCGCGCTGATCGGTGTCGCCAACACGGCGCTTCGGCCCGCCTGGGAAACCGGCAGTGCCGCCCAGGTGCAGGCGGCAATGAGCGGCTTCATCGCGAACTATACCCAGTCATTGTTCGAACATGCCCCCTTCGCACCGACCCAGCAGACCGAGTTCCGCGCCTGGTCGAAACGCTTCGCCCACTGGCTTTTCCGCACCGATCATATCAGCGTGCGCTACGAGATCGCCTATGACGGTGTCGATATCGGCAAGCTGTCGCCCGGCACGCGCGGGATCGTCCTGCTGCTGCTCTATCTTGCGCTCGATGATGGCGACGATCGTCCGCTGATCATAGATCAGCCCGAGGAGAATCTCGACCCCAAATCGGTGTTCGACGAACTCGTTTCGTTGTTCATCGCCGCCAAGGCGAAACGCCAGGTTATCATGGTCACCCATAATGCCAATTTGGTGATCAATACCGACGCGGATCAGATCATCATCGCCGAATCCGGGCCGCATCCGGCTGGCGGGCTACCGCCTATAACCTATGTTTCAGGCGGTCTTGAAGATGCCGAGATCCGGCGCAGCGTCTGCGACATTTTGGAGGGTGGTGAACAGGCCTTTCGCGAACGTGCCCGGCGGCTTCGCGTCCACCTTGATCGATGATGGACGGGGTTTGCCGATGCAACCGCCCAATCTAGAAGGTCTCAATGGTGCGTTTAAGCAGGTCGTTGCTCAGTCCCTGAGCACGGCCGATCAGAGGGCGGGTCGTATCCCGTACCATCAGTTGGGCATTAATCGCCTCAACCGCTGCCGCCGTTGCCTTCTCGACGGTTTCGAGCGCCGTGCGGCACCGGTTCATGCCGCACGCGCGTAACGCAGCAATCACATAGTCCGCGCCATAGCTTTCAGCCACCGTCGCAAGGTCGAACATGTCGCGCGGCTGAAAATTCCAGCCGCGGAAGTAGACCTTCTTGGCGATGATCTCTGCAGGCGTTTCCAACCAGACCGTCCGCCCGCGGACGTCGCTCGAAGTGACCGGGTCATCGGTGATGCTGGGCGCGCAAATGAAGTCGATTTCGCCGAGATCCCGATAGGCCAGCTTCAGGACACCGCTGCCGTCGCTGTCATAGCTCTCCGGCCGCCTCTCGAGCTGCATCCCCTGCGTCTCGGGGTTGAGGAAGGGTAGAATCTGCGGGTCGTCGAGGAACAGATCGATATCGTGGCTTTCACGATGGTCGATCTGAAGCATCAGCGCGGTGCCGCCGCCAAAACTCCAGTCCGGTGCAAAGCCGTTGGTTTGCTCGAAATGATCGAGAATGGAGGTCGCCAGATCGAAAAGGACCGGCCATTCGCTTGGCCGCCCGGCCGACACCCGATCAGACCGCCAGCGGCAGCGTGTAGCCCGACAGCTTGGCGAACTGGCCGGCGACCTTGCTCGCCTGACCCAAATCCACGTCCATACCCTTCAGAAACTGCTTCTGAACAGCGGCGGGAACCTCGGAAAAGAACGAAAAGACCGGCGCATTGAACTCGACCGCGCTCTGGGGATCGGCAACCATCGCGGCGAGTTGATGCACGGACAGGTCCGCCCCATAAGGGGCGTTGACCGTCGTCATCACCTGTGTCGCCACATTCGTCATCATCGAACCCACAACGCGATCCGACATGGATCGTTGCCACTATATAGCCCCGAGGGCTTATCAAAACAAGAATCGGTGCCGGCGCGGTCCCTTCGCCCTTCCGGCCGCATTACTCAATCACCGGGTTCGAATGTCACCAGGACCAGATCGATCAGCCCGCGCCCGTGGTCGCTCGACGGATGCGCCTTATGGACGCGGTAACCATCGCCCTCATGGTTGTGAAGATCACGTACCACTGATTGGAACGCTTCGAGATCCGAAGATGAATCTCCTGCGGGCCTGAAAGATGCGCTGTTGGTCTTGCGATCGACCCGGAAATTGGTGCCGTTCGCGATGAGATTCTCGATATAGTTCAACGTAACCCCCTCCCGACGCCTCTTTATCACAGCTGATAAGGTAGCCGACACTCAGCTACCGATTTAATTCCGCTGCTGCGATGGTGTGCGCCAGCTGGCCGCGCAGGCTGCGGCCGCAGACAAACCTAAGGCAAGTGACTCGGGAGGGGAATGCCTTCCCCTGCCAGTGAGCCGCTCAGCTAGCGTCTCTCCGGACCCCTTCTGCCGGGCTGCCGCCTCGCGCCATCCCAGGAGAGTGAGAGGAATGCCGACCCGCCATGACGGGTTGAGGGTGGCGAGAGAGGCTCGGCGCCGGCCCGTCCTGGAGACAGGCCATGGCACGGACACGCCGCACCCGCCCGACCGAACGGGCGAACCTCTATGAGCAGATCACCCACCGCATCATCGCCGAACTCGAAGCCGGGCGCGTTCCCTGGGTCCAACCCTGGGGCTCGTCCCGCGCCTCGATCGGCATGCCGTACAATGCCGTCAGCAATCGCCGTTACAGCGGCCTCAACATTCTCACGCTCTGGAATGCCGTCATCGAACGCGGCTTCTCCGTGCATGCCTTCCTGACCTTCCGCCAGGCGGTCGCGCTCGGCGGCTCGGTGCGCCGCGGCGAACATGGCGTCGGCATCATCTACACCCGCCGCTTCATCCCCGGTGAAGAGCGTCGCCGCGCCGAAAACGAGGGCCGCGAGCCCTCGGGCGGCATTCCCTTCCTCAAGAGCTTCACCGTCTTCTCGGTCGAGCAATGCGACGGGCTTCCAGCGAATATCTGCGAACCGCCCCCGCCGATTCCCGAGGGCTTGATCCTCCCGCAAGCCGAGGCACTGATCGCGGCGACCGGCGCCGACTTCCGCATCGGCGGCGGACAAGCTTATTACTCACCCCGCCACGACTACGTCCAGGTACCGAGACCGGACGATTTCTTCGATCCCGTGAACTGGCACCGGACGGCTTTTCATGAGCTAGGTCATTGGGTTGGCGGCTCTGCCCGATTGAACCGTGACCAGACCGGCAGTTTCGGATCGGTCGCCTACGGGAAGGAAGAGCTGGTCGCCGAAATGACCGGCGCCTTCGTCTGCGCCGCCCTCGGCATCGTGCCGACCGTCCGGCATACCGACTACCTCGGATCCTGGCTGGAGATCATCCGAGAGGACAGCCGCGCGATCCTGCGCGCCGCCAGCGCTGCCTCCAAGGCAGCCGACCATCTCCTTGCCTTCCGGCCGGATGCGGTGCCGCATGCCGTGAATGATGACGATGATCCGGACCACGATCCGGCACCGGCGCTCGATGGGAGGCTGACCGCAGACACGCGGCTGCGGTCAGCGGCATGATCCTCCTCACCCCCGAGCTGCGCGAGCAGCTTCGTGCCAACGATCGTGCCCACCATGAGGCCCAGGCCCGCAATGGGCGCGAGCCCGATCCCGTTCCGGTCGTTCGCTTCTTCAACCCCGTGGGTCAGGCGACCTGGCTTGCAACCGAAATTGACCAGGACGGGATTCTGTTCGGACTTGCCGATCTCGGCTTCGGCTGCCCGGAATTAGGCAGCTTTGCGCTCGAGGAGCTGGAAGCGATCCGGCTCCCGTTCGGGCTTGGTATCGAGCGGGACATCCTGTTCGAAGGCGCTTTCCCGCTGTCGGTCTATGCCGAGGCAGCGCGTCGTGCCGGCTCTCTGGTCCTGGCGGAAGGAATTCTCCGCAAGGCGCAGGCGTCTTTGCGGGGAGGGCGGTGATGCGCTTCCGTAAATGGCCGAGGCCCGCCGCCTATGAGGAGACAGCGCGCAAGCGCGCCGCCTTCGCGACGAAACAGCGCCGCGAACGCGAGGCGCTGCCGCTGTTTGCCAACATGATCGCCGCGGGGCAGCATAGCGTGGAGGAAGAGATGGCCGACCGCGCCGTCTGGTGGCCCCAGCAGCAGCGGCGGCTCCGGGACGAACGCGCGGCTGTGTGGCGACAGGCGCGGACGCGATTGTTCGAGTTCTCCGAGCAAAAGCGGGGTGCAATCCGACGCGCTTGGCGGGATTGCCCCTATCCCGCCGACCCCTACAGCCTTGTCGACTTCCTCTATCAGATCGCCGTCGGCAAGGTCGATCCCGAGCGGCCGCCCTGGAGATATCATGCGCGCGCGCAGGCCCGCACGACGATCAATCCCACGAGCTTCGACGAAGCATTCAAGCGTATCGGGCAGCGCAAGATCGAAACCGCGCCGGGGCTGCCCGTCGTCGAGGTGCCCCACTATTGCGGCAATCTCGGCCACGGCATCCTGTTTCTCGATGCCATGCCGCCGCCGCGCGATGGCGATCCGATTGCCATTCATGTGCGCGGGGTCTGCACCGATGCCGACATCGCGCTGATCGGCCGGCTCGCAGAAGCTGCCGAGCAGCGCCCGGTGAAGGTGATCCGTGTCGACGTGCTGCAGACGCGCGCGACGGGCTTTTCGCACCGCCTGCTCATTCTCGGCTGCTCGGCGACCAAGCGGAATGATCCGGGCTGGATGCCGGCTTGGGAGCGCTACGACGGGCCGCTCTGGCGGACCTGGCGCACGGTCGACCCTGGTCGTCGGCTCGCCCGCGTCGGCTTCCTGTCCGCGCGCTACGGATTCGGTAGTGGCGATCGGCCGATCGAGGATTACGACGCCCGCCTGACCTCCGACCTCGCCGACCGGATGATCGCTGGCGGCATGACGACGCGCTGGCCGCGCCCGCCATCCGCGAACAGGCCCGACAATTATGGTTCGCATCCCGGCTGCGAGATTGCGAGCCTAGCCTACCACGGCACGCGGCCATTCACGGACGTCGCGCTGGTCGGGGGTGGGCTCTACCTCAAGGTCATGCGCGCCTTTCTCGACGGCTTTCGGGAGATGCGCTGCGTCGCGCCCGACGCGGAGATCACCGAAATCAACGCCGGGATCGGTGTCATGCGTCAGCGGCTGCGGGCATGGCTCGAAGGGGGACGCGGATCATGAGCGATCGGTCGCCAACCCTAGGCCACAATGGTGGACCCTCCCTCAATGACGATTCTGACCCGGCGCCGCCCGGCCCGCGCTATTGCAAGTATTGTTGCCACTGGTCGCCGCCCTCGGATTACGAGGTTCGCGATCATGAGGCGTTCCGGCTGGGTTTGTCGCGGCGTCGGGTCAAACGCCCGACCGGCACATGCGATCGAGTCCTCATGCGGCCTGGTAAGCCGCTCGCCTTTTCCGCCACCAGCGACACCTTCGGCTGCCTCAACTTTTCGGCCAAGCCGCCACCACCGATCACGCCAGGGCGCGGCTTCGTCACCGTCTATGAGGGTGACCGGATCGTCTGGCAGGGCCATGAGGAAGACCTGCCTGAAGAGCATCGCTGAATATGTCCGCTCCATATCATGCTATGAACGGGGCCTGTTTCGGATGGAGTCGCGCCGATGCCCAAAAATCGTCAGACCTTCCACGACCCGCTGGGTGAACTGGCGCCGGTTACGATCGAAATCCTCAAAGGCGATATATTGCGCTTCACCCAGGTCGACAGCAGCGGACGCACCAATGTCGTCACCTTCAGCGACCGTCTCGCTGTTCGACGCGATAGCCTCGCACCTGGACAGTGGAGGGATGTCGGGGTCAGAGCGGAAGCGTAAACTGGTTCACGTCGGCCTCCGGGCAGCCCTCCAGCTTCTCGATGATCGTTATGGCCAATGTCTCGGCCGCACGCTCGCGCATCCGCTCGTCCGGCATCGTCAATCCGACACGCGCCCAGCCCGGTGCCGCAAGCAGGATCGCGGACAATATTTGCGGCTCGATTCGTTCCATAGGCGCATGAGAACATAACGGGAACTTCTGGGCAAGGCCTCCGAGATGTGGTGGCGCGGCGTTGCGACGGACGCCGCCACCGCCGTCGCGGCCAGCCTGCGGCCGGCCGCAAGAGCTAGAGGGAAGCCGGGGCTTCATGACGGGCAAGGAGCCGAGAGAGAGTCTCGCGGCGGCCCGTCATGGAGAAGTCCCATGGCCAAAGCGCCTCAGAAGATCAGCCTCAGCGGTTCGCGCGACATTCCGTTCGACCGCTTGGCGCTGTCCCAGTCCAACGTTCGTCGGGTGAAGGCGGGCGTCTCGATCGGTGAACTGGCGGATGACATCGTCCGCCGCACCTTGCTCCAGAGCCTGAACGTGCGTCCCATCCTGGATGGCGAGGGCCAGGAGACCGGCCAATTCGAGGTGCCGGCCGGTGGCCGGCGGTTCCGCGCGCTGGAATTGCTGGTGAAGCAAAAGCGGCTCGCGAAGGATGCCCCCATCCCATGTGTCGTGAAGGCGGCCAATGACGTCGTCACCGCCGAGGAGGACAGCTTTGCGGAAAACACTTTCCGCGAGCAGCTCCACCCCCTCGACCAGTTCCGCGCCATGCAGGCGATGGTCGACAAGGGCGAGGGGATCGAGTCGATCGCCGCGCACTTCCTGGTGACCCCGGCGGTCGTGAACCAGCGGCTGCGACTCGCCAAGGTCAGCCCCAAGCTGCACGACATCTATGCCGAGGATGGCATGACGCTCGAGCAGTTGATCGCCTTCGCCGTCTCGGACGATCACGAGCGCCAGCAACAGGTCTGGGAGATGCTCGCCCATAGCTACAACAAGTCGGCCGCCTTCATCCGCCAGAAGCTCACCGAGGATACGGTGCGCGCGGCGGACAAGCGTGTGCGCTTCGTCGGCATCGACGCTTATGTCGCCGCGGGCGGCGCGGTCCTGCGCGACCTGTTCGAGCCGGACGACGGCGGCTGGCTCACCGATCCCACTCTGCTCGACCGACTGGTGGCCGAGAAGCTTCAGGCCGAAGGCGAGACGATCGGGGTCGAGGGTTGGAAGTGGGTCGCGACCGCGGTCGACATGCCGTGGAACGTGACCGCGGGCCTCCGCGAGATCGACGGCGTCGAGCTTGCGATGACCGCAGAGGAGGAAGCCACGCTCGCCAGGCTTCAGGCCGAGATCGAGGAACTCGAAGCCGAATGGGCCGATGCCCCTGAGGTGCCCGATGAAATCAGCGAGCGGCTGGACGCCATCGACGAAGCAATCGGCGCGCTTGTCGAACGGCCGATGATCTTCAGGGTGGACGACATGGCGATCGCCGGCGTGTTCGTGTCGATCGAGGTCGATGGCACGCTATCCATCGAGCGCGGCTATGTCCGACCCGAGGATGAGCCGGCGGTTGCTACGGAGGATACGGACACCGGTCGGGACCCCGACGCCTCGGACGAGGATCGCATCGACGGCGCGAGGGCTGCTTCGCCCCGGCCGCTCACGTCCAACGTCGTGCCGATCGGCGCGGCTTCGGACGATGATGAGGATGAAGACGGGGAGCTTGTGAAGCCGCTGCCCGACCGGCTCGTCGCCGAACTGACCGCTTGGCGGACGCTAGCGCTGCAGGATGCCTTCGCGCGTCAGCCGTCCACGGCTTTCGCGGCGGTCCTCCACGCTTTCGTACTCGATTGCTTCTACTCCTCGACGCGCGATTCCTGTCTCCAGATCTCGCTGCACGACGTGACGTTCGGGCATTCGGTCACGGGCTTGCGCGACAGCGCACCGGCGAAGGCGATCGACGAACGCCACAAGCGTTGGGCCGACCGGCTTCCCGATGACGACAAGACGCTGTGGGACGCGCTGCTCCTGTTCGACGGCAACGAACAGGCGGCGTTGTTCGCACATTGCGCGTCCCGGGTGCTGAACGCCCAGGTCGAAATGGTCCCGAAGTACGACAATGGCCGGGTCTCGAAGTCGATGGTCGAACGGCGCGTCGCGCATAGCCACGTGCTGGCGCGTGCGGTCGGGCTCGACCTGGTCGAGGCGGGTTGGCGCCCGACGGTCGCGGGCTACCTCGGCAGCGTCACCAAACAGCGGATCGTCGCCGATGTGGCGGAGGCGAAGGGCGCCAAGTTCGCCGGCATGATCGACCATCTTAAGAAGGCCGACATGGCCCGCGAGGCCGAGCGGCTGCTGGAGGATTCGGCCTGGCTGCCCGAGCCGATGCGCACGCCTGTCCCGCTCGACGCGCTCACGAACGACGACGGTAACGCCGACGAGATCGAGGCGCTCCCGGCCTTCCTCGAGGAGGAGCCTGTCGTCACCGGCGATGACGATGGCGAGGCCTTGCCCGAGGCCGCCTGACTTCCACGGCGGGGCGGTTTCGGCTGTCCCGCCACCTTCTCCATTCTGCTTCCAAGGGATCGACCGATGAACGTTTCCAACATTGAATCCGCCTCCGCCGCCGATCTGGCGCCGGTCCTGCTCTCCTGCCTCCAGCGTCTTGGTCAGCTCGGCCGGGAAGGCGCCGTGGCGCTCGCGCGTCTGGTCGAAGACGACGATGCCGATTTCGACGAGGCCTCCGAGTGGATCGCCGATATCGCGTCAGGCGGCCTTCGCGAATGAGGCGAAGATCGCGCCCAAATCCCCATCCCAACTTCACAGAAAGCCCGGCCATCACGCCGGGCTTTCGCGTTTCAGGAGATTCGCAATGACGGATGCACCACAACCAGCCATCGACATGGCCGCTCTCAGCCGGAAGTTCGCACTCTGGGAGGCCTCGGCCACAGCACTCGTTCCCCAGAACAAGGCCAGTCTGTTCGCCTCCCTGGCCTCGGCGAATATCACGCGCGTCACCGTCATCTTCGATGGCGAAGGTGACAGCGGACAGATCGAGGACATCCAGGCCTTCAACGGCGACGTACCAGCGTCACTTCCAGAGCAGCAGATCGACATGCTCGACTTGCCTTATGGGGAGAGCCAGGCAGTGACCCGCCAACAAGGCGCCGCAGTGGCGATCGAAACGCTCGCCTACGATCTGTTGCGCGAAAAGCATGAAGGCTGGGAGAACTCGGACGGCGCCTATGGCGAGTTCATATTCGATGTCGTCGCCGGCACGATCACGCTCGACTATAACGAGCGCTTCATGTCGTCCGAAAACCACGTCCATGAATGGTGAGGAGCCGGCGATGGGACATTGTTATCATCACGCCCTTTCCTCAGTGCGTAAATGGGGTGGCGCGCCTGAAGATTTTCTGCCGCTCCACCAGTGGTTCGATGAATCGAAGGCGATCACCGCCGACTTCCGCCACCGGGCGCTCCGCCATCACGCCGAGGGCATCTTCATGCTGGAGCGCTTCTTCGGGGCGACGATCACCATTTCGACGGGGCGCGTCGTGCCGGTGCGGCTGATCGGTGAAATGCACGTCCGAGAGGATTTGGGTTTCATCCCCAGCTTCGCCGATTGGGTACGTTGCATCCGGCCGGAGCCCTGGATGGGCCGAGCCCAGCCCATCCACCGCTACGTCGATCCTTTTGCCGCCCAGCCGGCCGTCGCGATGGAGGCGGTATGAAGGTCCAGGCAGTCCTCGAATTCGATCTCGAGGCGGACGACCGAACCCCGATGGTGATGGCCGAGCAGCTCCATCAGGCGGCCGGCGATACCGATCATGCCATCCGCAACCGGCTGATGGGCGGCGGCTTCCTCGCCTATGACCTGCTGGTGAGGAGCTGGACGCTTCGAACCCAAATTCTCGATGGGACGCCTGACGATCGAGATCTGCCTCCCTGATCCGCGTCGCGCATCCGTTCCCTTGTTCCTGCGAAAGCCCGGCCGCGTGTCGGGCTTTCGCGTATCTGGAGACTTGTCATGGCTGATTATTATTCCCCGACCGTCGTTCGTCCGAGCATCCCGGGGAGCGCTATCACGCGGCTCGAATGGGCCTTGCTCACCGGTATGTTCGAGCATGAACGCGATGGCGAGGCCGTCTACTTCTTCGCAAGCGAAGGACCCTCAAGCACGATCTGGCTCGACATCGCGGAGGTGAAGGGCATGCTGCGCGATGAGGATGCGCCTTCCGGCATCGTCGTCGAGATGGTCCGCGAGAAGCTGAAGACGACCGATCCCGACGAACTCGAACTGGAACTCGACCTCTCCGATCTGGGCGAGGCCGCGATCTTCCAGGAAATCGTGCGTCGCAGCGCGACGCTCGACCATGTGGTCATCACCTCCGCCTGGACTTGCAGCAAGATGCGGCCGGACGGCTTTGGCGGTGGTGTCACTGTGGTCACAGCCGACCACATCCTCTCCAGCTCGACGACCGAGATGGAAGGCCGCCTCCTTGACCAGGCGGACTATGGCGACCTCGGTTGCGCGCCCGGGCATGGGAAGCATCCCGCGCTGGTGCTCGGCGAAGAGGATGTGCGCTCGATGGTGGCCGACATCCAGCATGCCTATGCCGGAACCGACACGGCGGCGGTCGCGGTCAGCGATGATCAAATCCGCGCAGCCTGTATCGAGGTGATCGGTCGGCTCGATCCCGACGAGCAACTCCACAACATCGAGTTCGCCGCCGCCGTCGCCGCGATCGGGATCGCACGCGGCACGCCCGCCTGACCCGTTCTTCACCCCATCGCCAACACCTCGAAAGCCCGGCCACCGCCGGGCTTTCGCGTTTCAGGAGATATGAAATGTCCGCTCCGTTGATCTACGAAACCGCGCCGCTCGGCAGTCTGATCCGCTATTCCAACGGCGAGCCGCGCCCGCCCGAGCGCTTCACCCGCAAGGTCAAAGCCTGGACCAACGACAATGGCGTCGGGCGGCTCACCGAGCGCCGGCCGGAGGAAATCCGCCCCACGTATCGATCGCCCGCCGGCTTCTGCCTGCATCTTGGCGACTATGGCAGTGGCGGGATCATCGCGGTCATCGTGCATCGGCATTATTCGGTCGAAAGCGCGCTCGACTTCGAAATCGTCGAGACGCCGACGCCCGGCATGGTCCGCGTGCTGACCAGCTTTGGCGGGCGCGACGAACTGCGTTTCCTCGCGCCCGACATGGCGTCGGCGGAAGCCTGGCTCGACCGCAACCGCTACAGCAACGCCCGGTTCGAGGTCGTTGGCGATCCCGACCCGGTGCTGCTGCCCTCCAATCTCGGGAGGGCGGCATGACCGTGCGGCGCCATTTCGTACATGTCTATACGACCATCCGGATCAAGGTGGCGGTCGATGCGACCGATCACCGCGCGGCGATGCAAGCCGCCGACGCGGTGGTGTTCGGCGACCGGCACGCGGTCGAACTGTTCCCGGACCATCCGGCGGTCATAGACGCCGACTATGCTGAGGAGGTCACCGAATATCTGGTCGATGAGGCCGATGACCCGACCTTCGAGCACTCACGCAATTATGGTCCGGATTTCGCGCCTGCTCTCCACCAAAACGACAGGAGGGCGGCATGACCCGGATCGTGATCGAATATGGCATGACCGCCGCCGGCATGATGGCGGCGCGGGTCGTCGACTTGGGCTATATCGCCATTCCGGCGCGGGACGGCTTCCGCCTCGCATCGGGCTGGCGGCTGTCCAGACCCCTTGCCGAGTGGGACGAGAAAGACGTCTTCGGGAGCGAAGGCATCGTCGCCGACGAAGCGGGCTTTCGCGCGCACGTCGAGGTGATCGCGGCCCACCTCCGGCAGCGCGAAGCGCTCGGCCGCAAAGATGTCCGAATGCGGCTCTCCACACCTTGGGGCATGTCGCAGGGCGCGACTGTCTATGCGCAAGGCGTGGTGTTCCATTCGACCGCTTCGCATGGCGGCTTCAAGCTCGACCGCGCCCGCAATGCCGCTCTCCATCCGGCGCTTCGGATCAAGGGCGGCTGGTATGAGGAGGACGGTGACTGGGCACGTGTCGCGGTCGGTTATCCCGATCTCTTCACGGATCGGGAAAGGCACAAGGCGGATCGGACGCTTCGGGACTGGGAGCCCGATGCTTGGGAAGCCGTGCATGGTCGGACGCTGACGGCGGAAGACTCCTTCACCCGCGATCGAGAGCGGTTCCAATACGAACACGCCGAAGACTGGGTGGTCATCTCGGCAATGCGATCGGATCGTTATCCCGGTCTCGTAGAAACGGTGGCTACTATCGGTGGCCGCCGAGATATTTCCCAAAGCCGGAGCTATCTCGTGTCCGCTGATGAATATAGTGCAGGGCGGCACGGGTTCGTGATCGATCCCATACGGCATCGTCCGCTCGCCGCTTGAAACCGGGCCCGTTCCGCTTGTCGGAACGGGCTTTTTCATGCCCGCATTGCAGAGCCCTGCGCCGTCTCCGCAACCGCTACGGGTCGGCATCGCTCCTCCTTGCACGGTCTCCTCGCCCGTCAACGGGCAGCCCGTTCCCCGGTGGTGACGGCCGAGTGTCCCGACCGTGCTGCACGTCCGCATGCCGCCAAGGGGCGGTGCGGAGAAGTTTCGATGTGCAGGGTGCTCAACAAGCGTGCGACGAAGGACAACGCGAATGCGGTCTATATCGGCCGTGGCTCCAAATGGGGTAATCCATTCGTCATCGGTCGCGACGGCGATCGGGCGATGGTCATCGCCAAATATGCGCGCTGGCTCCGTACACAGCATCATCTGCTGCGCGCGCTGGACGAATTGCGCGGGCGCGATCTCGTCTGCTTCTGCGCGCCGCTGTCCTGCCATGGCGACTTGCTGCTCTGGCTGGCGAATGCCAGCCGGGAAGAGCGGATCGCGTGGTGGCGAGGCGCGGCCTGATCGGCGCGCCCGGCGAGGGGAGCCCAAGCGAGAGGGAAAGGCGGGCCGAGATCGGGCGAGCTTCGCTGGTTCGAGAGAGCGCCGGCGGCTCACTCCGTTCCTGCTCTCCCGGAAGGCTTGCCTGATGACCCAGACCATGTCCGACGCGGCGCTGCGCGCCGCGCCGCTTCCCGCCGCATCCGGATTCGCGGCCGCTGCCGCTTCCATCCACGCGGCGGGCGCTCGGCTCCTGCCCATGATCGAGGCCGGGCGCCCGATCGACGCATCGGACCTACGTCTCGCGATGACCACTGCGTTCGGCGGCACTGATGCCGAAGGCGCCTGGGACTGGAAGACCGCCTATGATGCCTGCGAGGCGGCGGAGATCCTGTTCCTGCGTCGCTATGGCCAGACGATCGTCGGCCGTGCGCCCGCCAGCGCCCTCGCGCTGATCGAGCGCGTCGCCGGGCTCCTGCCGACCCATACGCGCCGTTCGGAGACCTCCCAGGCGCTCCAGCAATTCTCGACGCCGCCGGGACTCGCGTTCGTCGCGTCGGTCGCCGCCTCGCTCCATCCTGCCGATCATGTGCTGGAGCCTTCCGCCGGCACCGGCATGCTCGCAGTCCATGCCATGCTGGCGCGGACCGGCATCACGCTGAACGAGCTTGCCGAGACCCGCGCCGCGCTGCTCGGCCATCTCTTTCCCGGCGTCGCCGTCTCGCACCACGATGCCGCGTCGATCGACGACCGGCTGCCGGCCGCGATCCGCCCGACCGTGGTGCTGATGAACCCGCCATTCTCGGCGGTCGCCCATGTCGAGCGCACGATGAAGGACGCCGCGCTTCGCCATATCGCCTCGGCGCTCGCCCGGCTCGAACCCGGTGGCCGGCTTGTCACCATCACCGGCGCATCCTGCTCGCCCGACGCGGCCACCTGGCGCGAGGCGTTCGTCCGGTTGCAAGAGAGCGGCCGCGTCGTGTTCACCGCCGCGATCGACGGCAGGGTCTATGCGAAGCACGGCACCACCATCGACACCCGGCTGACCGTGATCGACAAGGTGCCGGCTGACGATCCCACCGCACTGCCCGCCAGCGCGGGAACAGCGCCCGACACCGCGACGCTGCTCGGCCGGGTGCTGGATCAGGTGCCCCCGCGCTCGCCGATCACCCCGTCGCCGGTAACGCCGCTCGCCATCTCCACATCGGCTTCGCCAGCAGATGCCAAGGCGCGAAGAGTCGCCTCGCAATCCACATGCAGCGACGCCGAGTCCGAAGCGGTCGAACTCGTCTATCAGACGATCGACTGGACCCCGCCCGCCGATCGGCTCGGCGACAGCATCTACGAGCCCTATGCACTCCAGTCGATCGTGATCCCGGGCGCGACCGCGCACCCGACGCCGCTCGTGCAATCCGCCGCCATGGCGTCGGTCGCGCCACCCAAGCCGTCGTACCGGCCGCACCTGCCGCCGCAGCTTGCGGTGCTGGGGATCCTGTCGGACGCGCAGCTCGAATCCGTGATCTATGCCGGCGAAGCCCATTCGGGGCATCTCTCCGGCGCATGGAAAGTCGATGCGACCTGCGACGTCGTGACCGCCGCGCGGCCCGACGCGGACGACAGCGTGACGTTCCGCCGGGGCTGGTTCCTCGGCGACGGCACTGGCGCCGGCAAAGGCCGGCAGGTCGCCGCGATCATCCTCGACAATTGGTTCAAGGGCCGGCGCAAGGCCTGCTGGCTGTCCGTCTCCGATCGGCTCCTGGAGGACGCTCAGCGCGACTGGTCCGCGCTCGGACAGGAACGGCTGCTGGTGACGCCGCTCTCACGCTTCAAGCAGGGCAGTTCGATCCGCCTCGACGAAGGCGTGTTGTTCACGACCTACGCCACGCTGCGCTCGCAGGAGCGCGGATCGAAGAAGTCTCGTGTCGAACAGATCGTCGAATGGCTCGGAGCGGATTTCGATGGCGTGATCGTGTTCGACGAAGCGCACGCCATGGCCAATGCCGCCGGCGGCAAGGGTGAACGCGGCGACGTCGCGCCGTCGCAGCAGGGGCGCGCGGGCCTTCGCCTCCAGCACGCGCTGCCCGATGCCCGGATCGTCTACGTCTCGGCCACGGGTGCCACCACCGTGCAGAATCTTGCCTATGCGCAGCGCCTCGGCCTCTGGGGCGGCGACGATTTCCCGTTCGCGACACGCGGGCAGTTCGTCACCGCGATCGAGAATGGCGGCGTCGCCGCGATGGAAGTGCTCGCCCGCGACCTGAAGGCGCTCGGGCTCTATGCCGCCCGCTCGCTGTCCTTTGACGGCGTCGAATATGAAATCCTGGAGCACAAGCTGACGTCAGAGCAGGTCCGCATCTACGACAGCTACGCCTCAGCCTTCGAGGTGATCCACAACAATCTGGACGCGGCGCTCGAAGCCTCCGGCGTCACCAGTGCAAGCCACGGCACCCTGAACCGCCAGGCGAAGGCGCAGGCCAAGTCCGCCTATCAGGGGATGCTCCAGCGCTTCTTCAATCACCTCATCACCAGCATGCAGACGCCGAGCACCATCGCCAGCATCGAGCGGGACCTCAGCGCGGGCAACGCATCGGTCGTGCAGATCGTCTCAACCGGCGAGGCCATGCAGGAACGTCGCCTGGCCGAGATACCCGCCGACGAGTGGAATGACGTGTCAGTCGACATCACGCCGAGAGACGGCGTTCTGTCCTACCTACAACACAGCTTTCCGATGCAGCTCTATGAGCCGTTCACCGACGGCGAAGGCAATCTCTCGTCCCGGCCGGTCCATGATGAGGAGGGCAATCCCGTCGTCAATCGCGAGGCGGTTCGCCGCCGCGACGCGATGATCGAGCGGCTTGCGGCCTTGCCGCCCGTTCCCGGCGCGCTCGACCAGATCGTCCAGCATTTCGGGGCTGATGCGGTCGCTGAGGTAACGGGGCGTTCGCGCCGCGTCGTCCCGAAGACCCGCGATGACGGCACCGCCCGTTTCGCGGTCGAGAACCGGCCGACGTCGGCCGCGCTCCATGAAACCGACGCCTTCCAAAGCGATCAGAAGCGCATTCTCGTTTTCTCGGAAGCCGGCGGCACGGGCCGATCATATCATGCCGATCTTGGCGCGGTGAACCAGCGCCGACGCATCCATTATCTGCTCGAGGCCGGCTGGAAGGCCGATGCCGCGATCCAGGGCTTCGGACGCACCAACCGCACCAACCAGAAGCAGCCGCCGCTCTTCCGGCCCGTCTCGACCGATGTGAAGGCGCAGAAGCGCTTCATCTCGACCATCGCCCGGCGACTCGATTCCTTGGGTGCGATCACGCGTGGCCAGCGCCAGACCGGCGGGCAGAACATGTTCCGGCCCGAAGATAATCTCGAAAGCTGGTATGCGCGTGATGCGCTACGCCAGCTCTATGTCCTGCTCGCACGCGGCAAGGTCGAAGGCTGTTCGCTCGCCCGCTTCGAAGCGGCAACCGGCCTGTCGCTGCTCGACAGCGACGGCGGGCTCAAGGATGAGCTGCCCGGCATCAACATCTTCCTGAACCGGATGCTGGCGCTGACGGTCGCCATGCAGAACCTCTTGTTCGAGGCGTTCGAAGGGCTGCTTACCGCCCGGATCGAGCAGGCGCAGGCATCGGGAAGCTATGAGGTGGGGCTCGAGACCCTGATCGCCGAGAGCTTCCGCATCACCGGCCGCGCGCCGATCTACACCCATCCGGGCACCGGCGCGCAGACCGCGCTCATCACCATCGAACGCAAGGATCGGCTGAAACCTCTCGCGCTTGCCGATGCTCTGGCCATGGTCGATGATCGCGGGGCCAAGCTGCTGGTCAATGCCCAGACCGGGCTCGGCGCGGTCCAGCGCCGGGCGCGCAGCGTCACCGATGATGACGGCGCGATCCATCCCCGCGTGCGGCTGATCTCGCCACTGATGGATATGGTCGTTGCCGCCGATAAGCTGGCGGTGAACCATTGGGAAGAGGTCGACAGGGGGACGTTCAGCACCGCCTGGGCCGCCGAACTCGCCCGACTGCCGGATCACCAGGTCTCGACACTGCACATGGTGTCGGGCCTATTGCTGCCGATCTGGAAACTGCTCCCGAACGAATCGACCCGCGTTTACCGCCTTCAGACCGATGACGGCGAGCGTGTGATCGGCCGCCGCGTCTCTCCGGCGTGGGCAGCGAGCGTCACCAACGATGACGGCCCGGTCAAACTCTCAGGCGAAGAAGCCCTCGCGATGCTGATCTCGGGCGAAGCCTCGCTGTTCCTGGCGGGCAGCCAGAAACTCCAGCGTGTCCGCTCGATGAACGACTGGCGGATCGAACTCACCGGCTTCAACGATCTCGGCGTCGAGCGCCTCAAGGCCATGGGCTTGATCTCCGAGATCGTCTCGTGGAAGCTGAAGCTCTACGTGCCGACAGGGGCTGTCGGCGTCGACGTGTTGGGCCGTCTGCTCGATCGTTTTCCGGTCGAACGGATCTCGGCGCGTCAGGCCGCCTGAGGAGCCCCACGATGCCCGCCACGGATACCATCAGCCCCGCCAGCCAGATCGCCGCGGCCTTGGCCGACCATGCCGAGGCGGTCTGCCGCTGTTACTTGTCCAAGGGACGCAAGGAGGGCCGGTACTGGCTGGTGGGCGACGTCCACAACACACCCGGGCGCAGCCTCTATGTCCGTCTCTCCGCGTCGCCCGACGGGCGCGGAGCGGCCGGCAAATGGACCGATGCGCAGTCGGGTGATCATGGCGATATGCTCGACATTATCGCGGCTGCCCGGAATTGCCAGACCATGCGCGAAACGCTCGACGAGGCTCGCCATTTCCTCAGCCTGCCCATGCCGCCGCCGGTCGCGAACGAGCCGTACAGGAAAAGCAAGGCACCGTCCGGCACGCAGCAGGCGGCGCGGCGGCTCTGTGCCGCCTCGAAGCCTGTCGGGAGCAGCCTGGTTCGGACCTATCTTGCGTCACGGCACATCACCGACCTTACCGGCTGCGAGGCGCTGCACTTTCATGCCTCTTGCTGGTATCGGGCATCCGACGAAGATGACCCAGATGTCCGACCCGTATGGCCGGCGATGATCGCGGCGGTCACCGACCTTGATGGCAGCGTCACCGGCGTGCATCGCACCTGGCTCGCGCTCGACGGCTCCGGCAAGGCGCCGGTCGCTTATCCTCGCCGCGCCATGGGCGATCTGCTTGGGCATGGGGTCAGGTTCGGACGACATGGCCCGATCATGATGGCGGGCGAGGGCATCGAAACCATGTTGTCGCTGCGTCAGGTCATGCCTCTGATGCCGGCGATCGCCGGGCTCTCCGCCGCCCATCTTGCCGCCATCCTGTTCCCGGCCGGACTTCGACGTCTCTATGTCGCGCGCGACGATGATCCCGCCGGTGCGGGCGCGTTGAAGACGCTCACCGAGCGCACGATCCCGATGGGTATCGAGGTGGTGCCGCTCGAGCCCAGGCACGGGGACTTTAACGACGACCTGTGCGCGTTCGGGCGTGAGCGTCTCGCGGTGGCGGTGCGGTCCCAGCTTTTCGAAACCGATGCGGCGCGGTTCCTTGGCGGACGGGGATAGGCCGGAAGGCAGGGGCTCAGTCCTGCACGGACCGGATGGTCGCATCCGCATGATCCGGACGATCCCGGCGAGACGCCACGCTCTTGCCTTCGATAGAGGGCGACTGCGGCAAGCGGCCCGGGCCGGCAATGGCTGCGCGACGGCTATTTTCCGCCGGGGCTGAAGCCCCTTTGCAGCGCGAAACAAAATAGCCGCCGCTCCGCCATCCTCCGCTGGGCGCTTCGGCCGCGCCCTGTCGGGCGCGGTGCAAGCCCGCTCCGCCCGCCGCCGGTCGTCGCCACGAAGGCCACGAGAGGCGTGGCTCACAGGATCCGGAGCATGGCGATGACGAGCGACACCGATCACCCCGAACAGGACGAGCCCCAACCCGGCTCCACGGCTTATCTCCTTCAGGAAATGCAACTCTATGGCTATCGCCCCTTCGACGACGAACCCGACCATCGCCCGCTGCCGGACGACCGTATCGCCGGCGGCGCGGTCGCTGAAATGTTCGACGCCTTGGTCTCATGCCTGATCGACACCCGGATCGAACCCGACCTCGAGGATCTCGCCTGGGGCGTCGTCAACGTCTTTCACCGCGCCGGCGAACGGGTCGAACGCGAGCTCGACGACAACGAGCAGGCGCAGAAGCGCATGCAGCGCGAACAGGATGGCAGCGAGGTCAAGTCGGTCGAGCTGGAACGCACGATCGCCGAAGGCATCACCATGATCGAGCGCCGCGACACGATGGAATTCTTCCGCGACGCCGCCGCTGATCAGTTCCGCATCCATCTGCGCAAACCCTGGCTTCCCCGTTCCGGCCCCATGGTCAATCGCAAGGCGCTGACCTCGGCGGTGCTCGACAGCCGCAAGCAGATCGATGGCCGGGCCTATCGCGATGCCCTGGTGCTCAATCCCGACGGCGTGCGGATCGCCTTCACCGGCGGCGCCGACTGCAACGATCATGACCGAATCTATGCCGTGCTCGACAAGGTTCATCAGCAGCTACCGCAGATGATCCTGCTCCACGGCGGCACGCCGACCGGCGCCGAGCGTATCGCTGCCTGCTGGGCACGCGACCGCAACGTGCCGCAAAAGCCCTATCAGCCCGACTGGAACCGCCACAAGAAGGCCGCGCCGTTCAAGCGTAACGATACGATGCTCGAAGCCTGCCCAAAGGGCGTGATCGTCTTCCCCGGTACCGGCATCCAGGACAATCTCGCCGACAAGGCCCGGAAGATGGGCATCCGCATCTGGGACTTTCGCAATCGACCCGGATGACCGGTCGTGCGCGCGGGGCTAATTCGGTCAGTCCAGCGGCGAGTTCGACAACCGCATATACTCACTCTCCGTCACAAAGGCAGAAAACTGCCCTCCTCTAAGATCCTTTTCCACCCCCGTCGGGTATGTCTCGATCCCATGGAGGATCGTGCCGCCGACAATCACATGACCGTCATGGGTAGAGTCCTGGACATCGATGCGGAACGTCAGAACGCCGCTCTGTCCATGATAGACGAAATGCTTGCCGAAATGCGGCAGCTCGGGCGCGAAGTTGCGCTGGATCAGCGGCTCGGGTTCGGGATCGCTCATCGCCACAGCATTTCATAATGGCCGCTCGCTTCAAGAGCGAATGAACGAGAGAGATCAATATCGGGCAATTTTAACGTCGACATGACGAGATAGGTCTATGTCGATGTCGATGCTCGACGATATCCGGCCCGCTCGAAAATATTTCGTCCATGACCTCGTTCGCGAGGCGGGGCTCGACGTCTCCGATTGGTCGAACAGTAAACGCGGCGCGGCCGGTGCGCGGACGAACCCCAAATATTGCTACGAATGGGTATTCGTCGAACCCGGCAATGCGATCGTGCTGAACCTCTGGCATGTGCTACTGAGGCAAGAGGACGGCCTCATCGTCCATCGCGGCAATTTCCGCGAAGATGCCGACGTCCAGTTCGCGCGCGGGCGCGGCAATCCCTGGGGGCGCCGCGCCCGCAAGCTGGATGATGCGCTCCAGCTCGCGCAGCGCGATGGTCTCTCGATACGGGTCATTCTCAATGCCGGCAATCGCCGGGATCGCGATGATCCGGAGGCCAAGGCCTCGCAGGTCTCGGAACGCGAACTCGATCCCGAGCCCTGGACGCTCGCCTCTTATGATGCGGCGACCGGCGCGCACGTGCTTGTGCGCGGCACGGCTTGCCTGTTCGTCGACCAGTTCGCCCTGATTGAGCCGGACGGTTCAGAGGAGGTCCGGCGGCGCGAACAGGCAGGTCTTGTCTATGTCCGCGATCCGCGCATTCGGAACCGTGCCCTGCTGCGCGCTGCGGGACGCTGCGAATATTGTGGCTCGCCCGGCTTTGTTCGAGCCGGTGGCGCGATCTATCTGGAGACGCATCATATTATCCCGCTACACGAAGGCGGCCCGGACGCGGTGGCAAATGTGATCTGCCTTTGCCCCAACCACCACCGGGAGGCGCATTTCGGAGCCGATGCCGTCCGCTTGCGGGAAGCATTCCGGAAGCGCCTGTCTTCGAGGACCGTGCCTGCTTGATCCGGCCGGGGTGTGGATCGCAAATTCGCCTCGGGGCGGGAAACACGGGATCACGCGGGATTTACGCAGATAGCCGAACGCGACGGCCGCCCCTGACGTTTCATGAGGAAAGCGGTGGCCAGGACAGCCGCATCCCTCCAACTGCTGGAGACCGACCCCTCATTTGTCGCCTGCATACGATCCTCGGCATGCCTCGTGCCGTCAACCCCGCAAGGGGGTTCCCTTCCGCTTACGCTCCAGTGACGTCGGCAGACCGGGCTCTCCTTTGGGCGCCATCGGGGATGGTCCCCGAGCAACCGAAGGAGTTTTGACCATGGCCACTATCGCAAACCTCACCGTGAAGTCCGACGGCAGTCTCGAAGGCACGCTCGCGACGCTCAACGTCACCGCGCCGATCGCGATCATTCCCAACGCCCGCAAGGCGAAGGACAGCGAACCGGACTTCCGGATCATCAGCCGCAAGAACGGCTTCGAGCTGGGCGCCGGCTGGAACCGCTTCTCGCAGACCACGGGCGCCGAATATGTTTCGGTCTCGCTGTCTGCGCCGGAATTCGGCACCATCTACGGCAATGTCGCCAACGCGCCCGGCGATGACCCTTCGAAGAAGGTCATCATCTGGAACCCGCCGGCCTGACACGCCGCCGCCGGCCCCGCCCCCCAGGCGGGGCCGGTATCTTCTTTCCCAGATAAGAAAGGACGCTCCGGATGAGCCGTCACGCTGTTACCGTTCGGTCGGCCACACGGACCGACGACAATGCCGTCATCGGCTACGACCCGCCGATGCGAACCTACTTCCTCCAGGCGTTCGAGGACGAAGAACGCGACGAACCCGGCCTCTGGTTAGGGATACGCTTCGATGAATATCCCAGCCTCGCCGCGCTGATCGCGGCGGCCGAGCGGCAAGGCTATGCGCTCGAAGATCTCGCCGAATGCGATATAGCCGACATGGCGCGCGAGGCGGCCCTGCCGGCACGGCAATCACTCGCCGAACGAGCGGGCTGGCCGATCCGCTGATCTGAAACTTGCGGGGACAGGTCGATACCTGTCCCCGCTTCGCCATGCTCAACCGTTCAGCTTGTCCTTCAAGGCCTTGGCAGGCGTGAAGGTCAGCTTCTTTGATGCGGCGATCTGGATCGTCTCGCCGGTCGACGGATTGCGTCCCTCGCGGGCCGGGCTGTCCTTGATCTTGAATTTGCCGAAGCCGTTCAACGATATTTCCTGGCCCTTGGCGGCCGCCTCCGCGATCGCCGTCAGAACGCCATCGACCAGCTTACGAGCATCGGCCTTGGTGGTGCCGCTCGTGGCGGCAATGGCATCGGCAAGATCATTATTGTTCACGAATATCACTCCACTTCCCAATCCTGTCCGCGCAGAGGCGACTCGCATCGTCCAACGCAGCCGGTCACCGTAGGCAGACATCGCCTCCCGGTCATCTCTCTTCCATTTGCAGTGTTCGGGCCTTTCTGCGGCCGCGACTGTCACAGCAGACTTCATCGCGGCATCGAACCTCGCCCACGACCAATGTCACCATCAGGCAATCGAGGTTCCAGACAAGCGACTGATCGGTAGGGGCGGCGGAGCAAAGCGCGGGATCGGGCCATCCCCACTCGCAAGGCGCTGATCCCTGTGGCCGAAGCCTGAGCCTCCTTCAATCAACCCGTAAAGGGTCCACTACGCTGGCGCGTGCGGCCGCTTGGGACAAGTCCCGGCGCGGTGATTGCGGCCAGGCCCCGGCCGCCGGGGCCCCTGTCGAGCGGGGATGGCCCCGCTCCCGGACAGGAGTTTTCATCATGCCGCTCAACACCGCTCAATCGCTCGCCTGGAGCCTTGCAAGGACGCTGATGACCCTCATCGTCCTCGTCAGAACCGACAAGGGCTATGTGGTCATGCCGAGCCAGGAATATGACGGCAATCCCGACCAGGTGGTCCGGGAATATGATCCGTGGGGATGACCGCTTGCCCATCGGCGGGCTTTCAGCCCTCTGCGCGTTTCCGCTTTTTCACGGGCCGCCTTATGCTATGCTCTCCCGGCAGATCGCGCTGTGGAGGTGGTGGCGGGCGCGTCCGATATCCATGTTGCTATGGAGGACGCCGATGACCATCCTGCTCCTATTTGGCCTGTTCGCCGCACTCTACGTCCTTTGGCTGCTAATCGGCCTCGCCGTGCACGCCCTCCCGCTTTATGCCGGCCTTGCAACGGGTTTCTGGCTTCACGCGCACGGCCAAGGTCTGCCGGCCTCGATCCTCGGCGCGATCCTCGTCGGCGCGGCGACGCTCGCGATCGGGCGCATCCTGTTCGACACGGTACGCTCGCCGCTGCTGCGCCTCGCCATCGCCGCGCTCTTCGTCATCCCCGCCGCCTTCGCGGGCTATCACGCGATCTACGGCATCGCCGGGATGGCGCTGGGCTCCGGCGTCACCCTGACGATGCTCAGCTTCATTGGTGCGATGGCGATCGCCGCCAAGGCATGGACCGAGATTACATCAGCACCAGTGCGTCAGGTTCTGCTGACGGGACCAACCCAGACAGGGTGTTCCGACTGATCCTCCCTTGGCGGTCAGGCTGAATGTCGGTACGAGCACGGTGATCGTCCGACTGCCGCTCGGGCTCGGCCAGCCTCGACGCGGCGGCTCCGGGCCTCGACCAACACGCCGATCCTCACGGGCCATTGTAGCGGGCGGCAGGACTGTCGCACCCGATCCACCACCCGCGGCACTCTTCGCTATTCTCCGCGAAGATCACGATCGCCCACCCAAGCGCGTTCCGGACCTCATAGCTAAGCTTTCCGGTTCGCTGCCGAGCCCCGCGACCTCTCAATAGCGCGCATTTGCCAGCAGGCCGCTCCGCTCGCCGGCCTGGCCGCAACGGCGGTCCTGGAACTTTCTTCCCCCGGCGTGCCGCCGTTCCTCGCGCACCAAGAAAGTCCCATGCCCGCCGTCCTTCGCTGTCGCTGCGGGCCTGACGGCTGCGGCGTCCGGCACCTGCTGTCCGGTCATGCGCATCGAGGTCGCAAGGGCGCGGCCCGAGACGCAAGAAAGGACTGTAACATGAGCAAGATTGGCAGCTTCAAGAAGGTCTCCGGCGAACTTCGCGGCGAGATCATCACCCTCTCGGTCCAGGCCAAGTCGGTACGGATCGTCCCGGTGGACAGCAACGGCGCAAACGCTCCCAGCCACCGCGTGATGGTCGGCGAGGCAGACGTGGGCGCCGCCTGGAGCAAGCGCACCAGCGATGACCGCGGCTTCCTCTCAGTCAAGCTCGACGATCCGAGCTTCGTCGCACCGATCTTCGCCCAGCTCTACGACAACGGGGATGGCGGCTTTGACCTTGTCTGGAGTCGGCCTTCGCGCCGCAACAACGACTGACGCGCCACCGACCCGCCTCGCGCTCCACGCCTGGCGGGTCTCCCCATTTCGGGGGATAAGCCCCTCAAGAAGTTGGAATATCCCCGACGCACAACAGTCCGCAGGATGCCGGCCCACCTAAAAGGGGCGGCGATGTCCGACGAACGCAGGGGAAGAAGCTCGGCGCGGCGCAATCTGGATTTTGCCGGATTTGCACAGGAGTTCCTGCGCCGCAACCCTGATTACCGGCGAGACTTTCTCGCGCTGTCAGCAAACGCGCCCTCGGCAGCGCCAGCGACCGAAGCGGAGGTGATGGCCCGTCGTTGGGGCCTCTGCTTTCCCGTTCGCGCCGGACGCTTCGCCCCCTAGCGATCCGGCGCTCTGGTCGCCGTTCCTATCGCCCGTAACCGTCATCCTCGACGCTGCGCCGCCCGGCTTCGCCGGCGCGACGCCGTTCGACATTACCGGCTGGCCCATCATTCTCGCCGATCGCGCGCTGTCGGATGGGCGCCACCTCGTGTTGGGCGACGTCGATGGTCCGCATCATCTCTGGCTTCGCGACACTCTTCCCGGGCAACCGCTGGCCTTTGTGATCGTGCGCGACGCAGCCATCGAAACCCGCCGGAGCGCCGCCTCGCGGCTCGACCGGCGCCTGGCCGGCGCACCGCCATCGCGCAAGCTGCGCGGTTTCCGACCCACCGCGTTCCAGCGCCAGCGTCTCAACCTCCTGCTTGATATCCTCGACGCGCTCGAAGGCGCGCATCGCGCGCCGACCTCGCACGAGATCGCCCGCCGCCTGGTCTATCCCGGCATGACGCTCGGGCGCGGCATGGAGTGGAAATCCTCGACCGAGCGCCGTCGCACCCAACGCCTGATCGGCGAGGCGCTCGCGCTCATGCACCGCGGATATCGAAACCTGCTCCGCGGAACGCTCGGGGGGGCGACAAAAACCAGCGCGCCAAAATAGCCGCTCCGGGGCGCCGGTTGTTCTCCGCCACGGTCCTCCCAATGGCTCTGCAAAAGCCGGGGCCGGCACCGTCAAGCAAGGAGGACGATCGTGCAGCCTGACCTATCCGCCGTGCGCCCGCGCTATCTCAAGACACCCGACGCTGCGACCCACCTCGGACTCAGCCCGCGGACACTCGAAAAGCACCGCTGCTACGGCACTGGCCCGGTCTATCGCCGGCTCGGCGGTCGAATCGTCTACGCGATCGATGACCTCGACGCCTGGGCAACGCGGGGCACGCGCAAATCGACGTCCGATCCGGGCATCGGCGTCGTCTATCCGGCCCGGCGCCGCCCTACCGAAGACTGAGCGCCCCCCGTGCGAAACACTTCCTTGCGCATCGGCGAGCGCGCGCAGCTCGACCTGTTCAGGTCAGTGCCCGGCGACATCGCGCCGCGCGATGCGCAGGATCTGATGACGTGGCCCTTCTTCAGCCTCGCAAAGTCGCGGCGCATCGCGCCAATCGACTTCCGCATGGGCGAAACATGGATCTCGGTAGAGGCCGTGCCTGAGCATGGCATGGCCACCATCTGGGATGCCGACGTCCTCATATGGGCGGCGAGCCAGCTCATCCAGGCACGCGACGCCGGCCGGCCGACCTCACGGCTGATGGCGACTACGCCACACGAAATTCTCGCTTTCACCGAGCGCGGCACCGGCAAGGCGAGCTATGATCGCCTTAAGGCGGCGCTCGACCGGCTGCAGTCGACCACGGTCGCCACGTCGATTCGTCAGCAGCATCAGCGCCGTCGCCACCGCTTTTCCTGGATCAACGAATGGCGCGAACTCGCCGACCATAACGGCCGCGCATTCGGCATCGAGTTGATCTTGCCCGACTGGTTCTATGCCGGCGTCCTCGATCGCGCGCTCGTGCTGACGATCGACCGCGCCTACTTCGCGTTGACCGGCGGACTGGAGCGCTGGCTCTATCGCCTCGTTCGCAAGCACGGCGGCCGCCAGTCAGGCGGCTGGAGCTTCGATGTCGAGCACCTCCATCTCAAGTCCGGCGTGCTGTCGCCGTATCGGCGGTTCGCGTTCGAGCTGCGCGGCATCGTCCAGCGTCAGCCGCTTCCCGGTTATGCGCTCAGCATCGAGCACCAGCTCGGCCGCGAGCGGCTGATCTTCGCGCCATTGCCGGCTGATTCGTTCGACCGTGCGATGCGCCGCGTGCGTCTTGCGTCTGTGGATAACCGGCGATGAGACACGGACTATCGGGAACAGCCGGGTTCGGACCATCGGGAACGCGATGTTCGGACTATCGGGAACGCGGGGGCCGTGTAACCTCAAGAAAACGCTCGGCGAATCCTGCTCTCTCTAACTGTCCTAATAGAGAAGAATCCTTCGGATTCTTGCTAACGGATGGTGCGTCTGTGGACAGCGCCGCTCGGCTGCTCGACGCGCGGAGGTCGCGATGAGCGTGCTCATTGGTGACTGCCGCGCTGTCATGCCGGCGCATGCGCCGTTCGACATGATCCTTGCCGATCCGCCCTATGGCGACACGTCGCTGGGATGGGATCGCCGCGTCGAAGGATGGCTCGCGCTGGCACGCCAGGCGCTCGCGCCGACCGGCTCGATCTGGCTATTCGGTTCTCTGCGGAGCTTTCTCGGTATCGCCGGCGACATTCGCGCGGCGGGTTTGCGCTACGCCCAGGAAATCGTCTGGGAGAAGCAGAACGGTAGCGCGTTCCACGCCGATCGGTTCAAGCGCGTCCACGAACTGATTGTTCAACTCTACCGCACCGATGCGCGCTGGGACGATGTCTATAACGACGTTCAGACCACGCCCGATGCCACCGCGCGCACCGTTAGACGCAAACGCCGCCCGCCGCATACCGGCCATATCGAACGGGGGCATTATGCCAGCGAGGATGGCGGGCCGCGGCTGATGCGCTCAGTCATCTACGCGCCGAATTGTCATGGCCGAGCGACCCACCCGACCGAAAAGCCGGTCGGTATTCTCGAAATCCTGATCCGCACCAGTTGCCCGCCTGACGGCCTGGTCGGCGATTGGTTCGCGGGTTCAGGTGCTGCGGGCGAAGCCGCCCGCGCGACCGGAAGGCGCTATCTTGGGTGCGAGATCGACGCCGATATGGCCGCGCGCGCCGACGCCCGCATCGCGGCCGTCCTGCCGTTCGGCGGGGTGCCTCTCGCATCGGACCCTCATTTTGGAGACCTACCATGAAGCAGCCGCCGCCCGGCGAGCGCGTGAGCACTGGCGTCGTTCCACCGCTCCGCGACGCCATGACCGACGTCGAACTGATCTGGATCGAGAAGCGTCTTGAGCATTGGATCCGCTTCGGGCGGATAGCCGCCGAACGAATCGTCAGCCGTCGAACCCGCGTCGTCTCGTTCCGCGCCAATGCGGTGTTCTCGTTCGTTCGCTGGGCTTCGAACGACTATGGCACGGTCCATTCACGGATCGACGTTCTGCGCGCCGTTGGCGCGCAAGAGGGCTATACGACGGTGCCGTTCGTGCGGCCGGGCGGCGAACTCCTGCTTTCGATCCAGGGCTGGCCGAAGGTCCGCGCCGTGCTCGCCGCGATCGACGCGGTGGAAGCCGCCGGCGTCGATCCGTGCGACGCCTCGCCTGATCACTGGCGCCATATCCAGAACCGTCTCTCCGCAGGCGAGCGGCCGAGACTCTATACCGCCCAACGCCATGCGGCATGGCTCAAGCGCAAGGCGATCGAGTCATGAGCCGGCTCGGTTATGTGCTGGTGACGCTGCTCGTCGCCGAACTTTTCACGACGCTGTTCGTCGGCGTCGCGTTGCTCGCGCCGCGTCCCCGGCTCATCTGGAACGCGAGCGCCAGCGCGCCGATCGGCCTCTATCGCCTGACGGCCACAGCGCATCCCGCTACCGGCGACCTGGTTGCGATCAAGTTGCCCCACGCGCTCGCGCGCTACATGGCGGACCGCAATTATCTCGCGATCGGCGTGCCGCTATTGAAGCATGTCGCGGCACGCCCCGGCGCGCGCGTTTGCCGCACCGGCCCGCGCGTGACCGTTGACGGCCGATTGACGGCGACGGCCTTGCCTCGCGACAGCCATGGCCGGCCGCTGCCGGTCTGGCATGGCTGTCACATCGTCGGCGGCGACCAGCTCTTCCTGCTGAACGACACGCCGGACAGCATGGACGCCCGATATTTCGGCCCGATCCCGGCCGCCGGCCTGCTCGGTCGCGCGACGCCGGTCCTCACCCGCGATGCTCCCGACAAGCCACTACACTGGCGCGGCCTTGGCGGCAGCGCGGCTTCCACCCCCAGCAAAGGACATTGATCATGCAGATTGGCCGCTTTCACCGTGTCGGCGACGTCTATGTCGGCCGGCTCCAGACCGCGCTTCTCGACGTGCCGCTCCGGCTTGTTCCCATCGCCGAACGTGCAAGCGACAAAGCCCCTGACTGGCGTGTTCATCTTGATGGCGACGAACCGGCGCTGGAGGTCGGTTCGGGCTGGACACACCCGCGCGAGGGCGGCGGCAGCTTCATCACCGTGCAGATCGACTGCCCGAGCCTTGCCCAACCACTGCGCGCGAATCTGCTCCCGTCTCGCGACGGGGAGGATCAGTATCTTCTGCTCTGGTCACGCGTGCCGCGCCGCGCGCGGGAGCAGTGAGCGATGACTCCGGTACGCGGGCGTCGGCGTGCGTGCTTGCTCCGCTCGATGCTGCCGATGCTCCTTGCCTGCGCCGCTACTGCGTTTGTCCCGGCAGGAGTCATGGCAAGGACCGGACCATCGGCAGCCGCAGACGCGCCGTCCTACGTCGCCATCGTTGCCGAAGCGGCGCGGCGCTTCGGCCTATCCGAAGCCTCGATCTGGGCGGTGATGCGCGCCGAAAGCGGCGGCAACCCGCGCGCGATCTCCGCAGCCGGTGCGATGGGTCTGATGCAGCTTATGCCGGCGACCTGGCGCAGCCTCACGGCGCGCTATGGTCTCGCTGCAGACCCCTTCGATGTCCATGCGAACATCCTGGCCGGCGCGGCCTATCTTCGCGAGATGCTCGATCGCTACGGCGATCTGCCGACCGCGCTGGCCGCCTATAACGCGGGACCGGGCCGCGTCGACCAATGGCGGTCGGGGACGAAAACGCTTCCGGCGGAAACGCTTTCCTACGTCGCGCGCATCACCCCATCGCTGGGCGCATCGGACACCGCATCGCTCGCTGCATCGACCGTACGCGCTCTTCCGATCGCCCCTACTTGGCGCACCTCCGTCATCTTCGTTGCGCGCAACGACCGGACTTCCGTCTCTGCAGCGCCCTCCTTCGGCGCCCAACCTGGCAGCGGCGAAACCGCGCCCCCGTCCAGCGCTCGCACCCCCTCCATCCCTTCAGCAGGCTCCCTCTTCATCCCGCTTTCCGGTCGGAGCGAACAATGAACGTCCACAGCGTCTTTTCGCGCGAGATGGGACGTGGCGGCGTAGTGCAGCATAGGGAGCAGGCGATTGATTCCGAAGGCAAAAATCGATGGCGAGATAAAAGGCGCGCCAGCCTGTGGGGCGCATGTGGTTGTGAGATAAAGGTTTTTTCGTCTGGCTCGCGGGAAGGCCGTCTGGCACGATTTTCACTTTATCCCGTCTTTTCAATGCGTCGCCGTCTGGCATCGGCCATGGGAGGCCGGCGGTGACCTCCGACGACAACGATTTCACGATCCGGCCGGGAAGGAGCGGGGATGCCGGACAGGCATCCGGGCGTCGGGCGCAAAGCCTCGCCGCACAGGTGCGGCGGGCCGCGGCCAGGGCAGGTCACGCCCGGCGAGGACCGTCGAGAGGCCGAGGCACCGGCAGTCGAGGACGCGGCCGCATTGCCCGGCTGCGCACGACGGGCAGCGTCACCAACCGTCGCGTCGTCATCAAGGCACGGGTCGTTCGTCACACGGGCGCACGGTTTCGCGCAGCACCGCTCGCCCGGCATGTCGCCTATCTGAAGCGCGATGGCGTCACACGCGACGGGCGCGATGCCGACCTGTTCGACGTGCGCTCGGACCATGCCGATGGCGATAGCTTTGCCGGACGCTGCGAGGATGACCGGCACCATTTCCGCTTCATCGTCAGCCCCGAGGATGCCGGCGACCTCGCCGACCTCAGGACCTTCACCCGCGAGCTGATGGCCGATGTCGCGCGTGATCTCGGCACCGAGCTTGATTGGGTCGCCGTCGATCACTGGAACACCGACAACCCCCATGTCCATGTCCTCGTGCGCGGTGTCGCCAGCGACGGATCGGACCTTGTTATCGACCGCGACTATATCCGGGAAGGCATGCGTGCCCGCGCCGAGGAGCGGGCCACGATCGAGCTGGGGCCGCGCAACGAGCGGGATATCCATCAGGCAATCGAACGGGAGGTTGAGGCCGAACGCTGGACCAGCCTGGATCGATCTCTCCAGCGCCTCGCCGACGAACTGACGGGCACCATCGACCTCCGTCCCGATACCGGCGACGATCCCCAAATGCGCCGGCTGCTGGTCGGGCGGGCCGCCAAGCTCGAGAGGCTCGGACTGGCCGATCAACAAGGGCCGGGGGTATGGGCGATCCGACCGGACGCCGAGCAGGTCCTACGTGACCTTTCGATCCGCACCGACATCATCAAGACCATGCACCGCGCCATGGCGGGCGAAGGCCGCGCGCCGGATCCTGGCGCGTTCGCGCTCCATCGCGATGCGCCCCCCGAACCGATCATCGGGCGGCTGGTTGAGCGCGGTCTGCACGATGAACTCGCCGGCACCGCCTATGCCGTGATCGACGGTGCCGACGGCCGACTGCATCACCTGACCTTCGACGATATCGACATGACCGGCGACGCCCGGCCAGGCGCCATCGTCGAACTCCGGTCGTGGCAGGACGCGCGCGGGCGTCATCGTCTCTCGCTGGCGACACGGTCGGATCTGCCATTGACCGCACAGGTCGAGGCACAGGGCGCAACCTGGCTCGATCGCCAGTTGATCGCGCGCGATCCGGTCGCGATCGACAACGGGTTCGGGATCGAGATCCGCGACGCGATGGAGGCCCGATCGCGACATCTCGAAGGCGCTGGCCTCGCGCGCCGGCAAGGACAGGGCTTCCTGTTCGCCCGCGACCTGATCGACACCCTCAGGACGCGGGAACTTGAGGCCGCGACCGAAGCGATCGCCGCCCGCACCGGCCTTGCGCACCGTCCGTCCGCAGCCGGCGACTATGTGAGCGGCATCTATCGCGAGCGCGTGACGCTCTCGTCCGGCCGCTTCGCCATGATCGACGATGGCTTGGGCTTCCAGCTCGTGCCCTGGCGACCGGCGCTCGATTCGCATCTTGGCCAACACATCGCCGGCACCATGGGACCCGGCGGCGGCATCGACTGGTCGCTCGGCCGCGGCAGGGGGCTTGGCCTGTGACGCCCACCCATCAATCCGAACCGGAGATCACCGCATGAACGCTACCAAGATACTCTGGGGCCAGGTCCTGACCGTCATCACGATCGTGCTCGGCACGGTCTGGGGCGCCACCCAATGGACCGCCCACGCGCTTGCCTACCAGCCCGAACTCGGGCCGCCCTGGTTCGTGCTTGCCGGCATCCCCGTTTATCCGCCACCCGCCTTCTTCTGGTGGTGGTTCGCCTATGACGCCTATGCGCCGAAGATCTTCGTGCGCGGGGCGTTCATCGCCGCCTCGGGCGGCATCCTTGCGATCATCGTGGCGATCGCCATGTCGGTGTGGCGCGCCCGCGAGGCGAAGAAGGCCGAGACCTATGGCTCGGCACGATGGGCAACAGCGGCCGAGGCTAATCGTGCCGGACTGCTTGGCGATCGCGGAGCGGTGCTGGGTCTTCTAGGACCACATTACCTCCGTCACGACGGGCCCGAGCATGTGCTGTGCTTCGCGCCGACGCGATCGGGCAAGGGTGTGGGGCTCGTCGTGCCCACGTTGCTCGCTTGGCCGGAAAGCTGCATCGTCCATGACATCAAGGGGGAGAATTGGCAGCTCACCGCCGGCTTCCGTGCTCGCCACGGCAGGGTGCTGCTGTTCGATCCGACCAATCCGGCGTCGGCGGCCTACAACCCGCTGCTCGAGGTCCGGCGCGGCGAGTGGGAGGTGCGCGACGTGCAGAACGTCGCCGACGTATTGGTCGACCCGGAAGGCAGCCTCGAGAAGCGTAACCACTGGGAGAAAACCAGCCACGCATTGTTGGTCGGTGCGATTCTCCATGTCCTTTACGCCGAGGCCGACAAGACGTTGGCCGGGGTCGCTTCCTTCCTTTCCGATCCCCGGCGGCCGATCGAGACGACGTTGCGCGCCATGATGACCACACCGCATCTGGGCGAAGCCGGCGTGCATCCGGTGGTCGCTTCGGCCGCGCGCGAGCTGCTCAACAAGTCGGAGAACGAACGCTCGGGCGTGCTATCGACCGCAATGTCCTTCCTCGGACTCTACCGCGATCCGGTCGTGGCGCGGGTGACGAGGGCTTGCGACTGGCGGATCTCCGACCTGGTCAGCGGCCCGCAGGCCGTGACGCTCTATCTGGTCGTACCGCCCTCCGACATTAGCCGGACCAAGCCGCTCATCCGTCTGGTCCTCAATCAGATCGGCCGACGCCTGACAGAGGAACTTCATCCGAAAGGCAATAGGCACCGGGTGCTGCTGATGCTCGACGAGTTTCCGGCGCTCGGCCGGCTCGACTTCTTCGAGAGCGCGCTCGCCTTCATGGCGGGCTATGGGCTGAAGGCTTTCCTGATCGCGCAGAGCCTCAACCAGATCGAGAAGGCCTATGGGCAGAACAACGCGATCCTCGACAATTGCCATGTCCGGGTGAGCTTTGCGACCAACGATGAGCGCACCGCCAAGCGGATCTCCGACGCGCTCGGCACCGCGACCGAGATGCGCGCGATGAAGAACTATGCTGGCCATCGGCTTTCGCCGTGGCTCGGACATCTGATGGTGTCGCGTACCGAGACCGCGCGGCCTTTGCTCACGCCCGGCGAGGTCATGCAGCTCCCTAGCGATCAGGAAATCGTCATGGTGTCGGGCGTGGCGCCCATTCGGGGAACCAAGGCGCGCTACTATCTTGATCCACGGTTTTGCGAGCGGCTATTGCCTCCACCAGCACCACAGGCCATCGTGCCGAAATATCGCGCGCGCGACGACTGGTCCGACATGGTGCCCGTTGCCGCACCGCCAGCCCCCGAGCCGGCGCCGCAGCAGCCGTCCCCTCCGGGAACGGAAGCTTCTGCTTCGGACGGGGCCACAAAACCCACCGACACGATCACCGACAATGCCAATGCCGGCATCAGGCGGGAGCCGGAGCTTGGCGTCCATGAGGACATCGCGCCAACACCTAAAGCCCCCGAAGGTGAGTTCGATTTCGATGGCGACGCGGCGCAAGAGGATGCGGCGCAGGCTCGTCGCGCCGCGGACCGCCTCGCGGCAGGCAACGCCAGGCGGGCGTCGCTCGATCCCAATGATGGTATCGAGCTATGAGCGGGCCGCGGGTCAAATATACCGTCCGGCTTCCGGCGGATCTGACGCGACAGCTTGCCGATCATGCGCGATCTCGCCGGGCCTCGCAGACCGCGATCATCGAGGCCGCATTGCAATCATTCCTCTCGCCCGATGGCGCCGACCGGCTCGAAGCCGCGGTCAGCCGCCGGCTCGATCGACTGACCCGGCAACTCGAGAGACTGGAATGGCATGTGGAGCTGTCGAACGAGACGTTGGCGCTGTTCATTCGCTTCTGGCTGACGAGCACGGCACCGTTGCCTGATACGGCGATGAAAGCCGCCCAGGCGATGGGCAGGGAGCGGTGGGAACGGTTCGTGGAATCGCTCAACCGACGAATGGAGAATGGCCCGCGCCTGAAGACCGAGCTGTCAGTGGATGTAGCCCGTTCAAACGGTGACGGTATCTGACTCGAATCAGAACGGCCGATCTGGCGTTACCGAGGCTCCCGGGCGAGCTCAAGATATCGGCGTCCAGAACAGATATTTGTGCAAGATATCGGTGGCGGACATCAGGACGTCCAAGTCGGACCGCCGATCAATATAGCACTCGCGAAGTTTGGACAGCGCAAGCGATATCTGGTCGGTGAAATAGCGCGGATTGACCAGGGTGAGAGTATCGTCGCCGAGGTCGCCCGATGAACCATCCCAGGGTCGCTTGGCGAGCTTGATCGAGGCTGCCATCTCTCTGTCATATCGGAAAATATACCAGTCGCCAGACTTGGTACGACTGGTCAACGATGCGTCATGAACCAGTCCGTTGCGGAGCGCGTAGAGTGCCTTCACCTCATCGCTCATCGGTGCGAGACTCATGAAATAATAGAGCGCCCGATGAATTGACGCTCCGCCGATAGGGTGGTGCGGTTTGCTCTTGTCGCGATAACAGGAGCCGATTTGGTCCAAAATGGCGAAGCCTGCCAGGAGTGGAGCATAATTGGACGTGAGCTGGATGCCGCGGGACTGTCGCATCTCGTGCTCAATCCCTTCGAGACACGACGTCACTCGAAAGTCCTTGGTCCTCTCCGGCTGTCGCGAGGAGAGATGGCAATACACGATGTCGTCCAGCATCAAACTCTGAAGGCGCTTGGCCGACAAGTCGCGAACTCGATTCGACACGACAAACTCCCCTTCAACAATCCATTGTCATTGCCGCGCGGAAGGGGTTGACGCAATCACCGTTGAAGCAGGCGCCTACGCCATCCCCTGTATTACTTCGCCACGCTGCTACGCCGCTAAATATCTGTTGAACTTCGACTTTTCCTGCGTCTCTTAATCATCCCCATCGCGCCAACGGCATCGTGCCTGCGCCGGAACGGGGATCAAGATGGGCGCGGAGCCAGTCCGATCGGAAGCTACCTTGCGCGGCGCGCGTATGCTGCGCACGGCGATGGGTGCGTCGATCTCCGCCTGGCTCGCCGAGCCTGACGTCATCGAGGTGATGCTCAATCCCGACGGCCGCCTCTGGGTTGATCGCCTGGGCCAGGGTATCACCGATACTGCCGAACGTCTCGCGCCCGCCGACGGTGAGCGCATTATCCGGCTTGTCGCCCACCATGTCGGTGTCGAGGTTCATTCCCGATCGCCGCGCGTGTCGGCCGAACTGCCCGAGACAGGTGAACGGTTTGAGGGGCTGTTGCCTCCGGTGGTGACGGCGCCGGCCTTTGCCATTCGCAAGCCCGCTGTCGCTGTGTTCAGTCTGGAGGACTATGCGCGCAACCAGATAATGTCCCGGCTGCAGGCCGCGGTCTTGCGCAAGGCCGTCGCCGATCGCGCGAATATCCTGGTCGCGGGCGGCACCGGTACCGGCAAGACCACGCTCACCAACGCGCTGCTCGCTGAGGTCGCCAAGACCGGCGATCGCGTCGTGCTGATCGAGGACACGCGAGAGCTGCAATGCGCGGCACCCAATCTTGTCGCGATGCGCACCAGGGATGGCGTCGCCTCGCTGTCCGATCTGGTCCGCTCCAGTCTCCGCCTGCGTCCTGACCGCATTCCGATCGGCGAGGTGCGTGGTGCCGAGGCGCTCGATCTCCTGAAGGCCTGGGGCACCGGCCATCCCGGCGGTGTGGGCACGATCCATGCCGGCAGCGCGATCGGAACGCTCCGGCGCATGGAACAGCTTATCCAGGAGGCGGTGGTGACGGTGCCCCGCGCGCTTATCGCTGAGACGATCAACCTCGTCGCGGTCCTGGTTCGTGATGGCTCCGGTCGCCGTCTCGCCGAACTGGCGCGCGTCGACGGGATCGACCCGGCGACCGGCGATTACCGCCTGACTTTGCTTCCCGCCTTTCAAGAAGGAGACGTTTCATGATCGCTGTTCTTCGGCGTCGCCTCGTGCGCGCCCGTCATTTGGGAATCGGCCTGGCGCTTTGCGCCCCGCTGTGGACGAGCCCGGCTTATGCTTCGGGTTCCTCGATGCCGTGGGAATCGCCGCTCAACTCGATCCTTGAATCGATCGAGGGGCCGGTCGCCAAGATCATCGCGGTGATTATCATCATCGTGACGGGCCTGAGCCTTGCCTTCGGCGAGACCTCGGGCGGCTTCCGCCGGCTGATCCAGATCGTGTTCGGCCTGTCGATCGCGTTTGCGGCCTCGTCCTTCTTCCTCTCCTTCTTCTCGTTCAGCGGCGGAGCGCTGATCTGATGGAGGGCAGCGGCGACATCGTGCCGGGCTATTACGCCCCGGTTCACCGCGCGCTGAGCGAGCCGATTTTGCTGGGCGGGGCGCCGCGCGCGGTGGCGATCCTGAACGGGACGCTTGCCGGCGCGATCGGCCTCGGACTGCGGCTTTGGTTCGCAGGGCTCGCGATCTGGGCCATCGGTCACGCGCTCGGCGTATGGGCGGCGCGGCGCGATCCGCGCTTCGTCGATGTCGCTCGCCGCCATCTGCGGTATCCGACCTGGGTGCGGCCATGATGAGCTTGCGCGAATATCGCAGCCACGCCGCCTGCCTTGCGGATTTCCTTCCCTGGGCAGCCCTTGTCGCGCCGGGGATTATCCTCAACAAGGACGGCAGCTTCCAGCGCACCGCGCATTTCCGCGGCCCCGACCTCGACAGCGCGACGCCGGCCGAGCTGGTCGCGGTGACTGCCCGCCTCAACAACGCGCTGCGGCGGCTCGGCACGGGCTGGGCGATTTTCGTCGAGGCGCAGCGAACGCCGGCGCTTGACTATCCCGGCGGCGACTTTCCCGATCCGACATCGGAGCTGGTCGATCTCGAACGGCAGGAGCAGTTCCGCGAGGAGGGCGCGCATTTCGAGAGCCGCTATTATCTGACGCTGCTGTGGATGCCGCCTGCTGAGGATGCGGCGCGCGCCGAGAATTGGCTCTATGAGGGCCGCTCCAGCACCGGCATCGATCCGAAGGAATTGCTGCGCGCGTTCGACGATCGAACCGACCGCCTGCTGCACCTGGTCGAAGGATTCATGCCCGAGATCGGCTGGCTCGATGATGCCGCTACACTGACCTATCTGCACAGCACGGTCTCGACCCGGCGCCAGCGCGTTCGCGTGCCGGAAACACCGATGCACCTCGACGCGCTGCTCACCGACGAGCCGCTGACCGGCGGCCTCGAGCCGAAGCTTGGCGCGCACCACCTGCGCACGCTCACGATCACCGGCTTCCCGACCGAAACCTTTCCGGGCCTTCTAGACGAGCTCAACCGCCAGGCCTTTTCCTACCGCTGGTCGACCCGGGCAATCATGCTCGACAAGACCGATGCGACCAAGCTGCTCGGCAAGATCCGGCGGCAGTGGTTCGCCAAGCGCAAGTCGGTCGCGGCCATCCTCAAGGAGGTGATGACCAACGAAGCGTCGGTCCTCACCGACAGCGACGCCGCAAACAAGGCGGCCGATGCAGATCTCGCGCTTCAGGAGCTGGGCGCCGACCAGGCCGGCATCGCCTATGTGACGGCCACCATGACCGTCTGGGACCGCGACCCCGCGCTCGCGGCGGAAAAGCTGCGGCAAGTCGAGAAGGTCATCCAGGGCCGCGATTTCACCTGCATGGCCGAGGGGCTGAATGCGGTCGAAGCCTGGCTCGGCAGCTTGCCAGGGCAGGTCTACGCCAATGTCCGCCAGCCCCCGATCTCGACCCTCAATCTCGCCCACCTGATCCCCCTGTCAGCTGTATGGGCGGGGCCGGAACGGGACGAGCATTTCGGTATGCCCCCCTTGCTCCATGCACGGACCGAAGGCTCGACCCCGTTCCGGTTTTCCCTTCATGTCGGCGATGTCGGCCACACGCTGATTGTCGGGCCAACCGGCGCCGGAAAATCGGTATTGCTGGCGCTGATGGCGCTTCAGTTTCGGCGCTACCCCGACAATCAGATCTTCGCGTTCGACTTCGGGGGCTCGATCCGCGCCTCGACCATCGCCATGGGCGGGGACTGGCAGGATCTTGGCGACGCCCTTGGCGACAGCGAGGCACAGGCACCGGTCGCCCTTCAGCCGCTTGCCCGCATCGACGAAGCCGGCGAACGCGCGTGGGCCGCGGAGTGGCTTGCAGCGATCCTCGCCGGCGAAGGCATCCGCATCGATCCCCAGGTCAAGGAGCATCTCTGGTCGACGCTGACGTCGCTCGCGACAGCGCCGACGGCCGAACGGACACTGACCGGCCTTGCGGTCCTGCTCCAGTCGAACGACCTGAAGCAGGCGCTGGCACCCTATTGTGTCGGAGGGCCTTGGGGCCGGCTGCTCGACGCCGAGTCCGAGCATCTGGGGGCCGCCACGGTCCAGGCTTTCGAGACTGAAGGGCTGGTCGGCGCGGCATCGGCCGCGGCGGTGCTCGCCTATCTCTTCCATCGCATCGAAGGCCGCCTTGATGGCCGGCCGACGATGATCATCATCGACGAGGGCTGGCTGGTGCTCGATAGCCCGGCGTTCGCTGCCCAACTGCGCGAGTGGCTGAAGACACTGCGCAAGAAGAATGCAAGCGTGGTCTTTGCGACCCAGAGCCTCGCCGACATCGAGACGAGCAGCATCGCCCCGGCGATCATCGAGAGCTGCCCGACGCGCATATTCCTGCCCAACGAGCGCGCTGCGGAGCCCCAGATCGCCCGGATCTACGAGCGCTTCGGGCTCAATGCCCGACAGATCGAGATCCTCGGACGCGCCACGCCCAAGCGCGATTATTATTGCCAGTCGCGTCGCGGCAACCGGTTGTTCGATCTGGGACTCGGCGAGATCGCTCTCGCATTCGCCGCTGCCTCTTCCAAATCGGATCAGCGGCGTATCGCCGAGCTGGTCGCCGAGCACGGCCATGCCGGCTTCGCCCGCGCCTGGCTCCAGCATCGCGGGCTCGAGTGGGCCGCACGGCTCCTTGCCGAGATCCCGGACACGGCATCCGACCACCCCCAACACGAGGAGAATTACCCATGACCATCTTTCGCACGCCCCGACGCCTGAGGATCGTCGCGCTCGTCTTTGCTTCCGCCAGCGCGCTATCGTTCAGTCTGCCGGCCCACGCCCAGTTCGGCTTCGGTGGGATCGTCTATGATCCGACCAACTACGCCCAGAATGTGCTGACCGCGGCGCGTAGCCTCCAGCAGATCAACAACCAGATCCGGCAGATCGAGAACCAGGCGCAGTCTCTGATCAACGAGGCGAAGAACCTCACGAGCCTGCCGGTATCGACCCTCTCGACGCTGCAATCCCAGATTCAGCAGACCCGTCAGCTTCTCACCCAGGCCCAGCGCATCGCCTATAGTGTGCAGGACATCCAGAGCGCGTTCACCCAGCGCTACAATGGCGCCAATCTGACCGCGTCGCAGTCCCAGATGGTGTCCAATGCCAATGATCGCTGGCAGGACAGCGTCGGTGCGCTCGAAGATGCGCTGCGGGTCCAGGCCGGTGTGGTCGGCAACATCGACGGGGCAAAGGCATCGATCGACACGCTGGTATCGGCCAGCCAGTCGGCAAGCGGCGCGCTCCAGGCCTCGCAGGCTGGCAATCAGCTTCTCGCGCTTCAGTCGCAGCAACTTGCTGACCTGACTGCGGCGATCGCCGCTCAAGGGCGGGCTCAAGCGCTACAGGCAGCGAACAACGCCGCCACCGAGGCCGAGGGGCGCGAGCGTTTCCGGCGGTTTCGCGGCAACTGACATGAAGCCGGGGCGCAAGATAATGTTCGGCGTGGGGCTAGGCGGGATCATGCTCGCCCTAGCTGTCGCATCGGCGCTGCGGCCTCCATCGGGCGCCCCTCCGCATGTCGCCAGGCGGGCGGTAAACGCCATGCCGGCTGATGCGATCCCTGACCGATGCCGCAGCATTACCATGCCCGATAGCGGTTGCGATGCCGCCTGGGAGGCGCGTCGGCGCCATTTCTTCACCGGAGAGAACCGATGAACGATACAGGGGTGATCGACACCTTCCTGTCGGTCTTCACCAGCTATATCGACAGCGGCTTCGGCCTGCTCGGCGGCGAGGTCGGATTCCTGTCCTCCACCCTGATCGCGATCGACGTGACGATCGCAGCATTGTTCTGGGCATGGGGTGCGGACGAAGACGTGCTCCAGCGCTTGGTCAAGAAGACGCTCTATATCGGGGTCTTCGCCTATATCATCGGCAACTTCTCGAACCTCGCCAACATCCTGTTCCAGAGCTTCGCCGGCCTTGGTCTCAAGGCGGCCGGCAGCCCAATGTCAATCGGCGATTTTCTCAAGCCCGGCACGGTCGCCGCGACGGGGCTCGATGCGGCCAAGCCGTTGCTCGACGCCACGGCTGATCTGCTTGGCCCGATCGGGCTGTTCACCAATTTCGCCCAGATCCTGATCCTGCTGCTCGCCTGGGTGATCGTCGTGCTCGCCTTTTTCGTACTCGCGATCCAGGTCTTCATCACCATCATCGAGTTCAAGCTGGTGACGCTCGCCGGCTTCGTGCTGCTGCCCTTCGCCTTCTTCGGCCGTACCGCGTTCATGGCCGAACGCGTGCTGGGGCACATCATCTCGTCCGGCATCAAGCTCATGACCCTCGCGGTCATCACCGGTATCGGCACGACGCTGTTCAACCAGTTCACCAATGCCGGGCTCGGCACCGAGCCGACGATCGAGCAAGCGATGTCGATCGCGCTCGCAGCGCTCACGCTTCTCGGCCTTGGCATCTTCGGACCTGGTATCGCCAACGGCATCGTCAGCGGCGGCCCCCAACTCGGCGCTGGTGCGGCGGCCGGAACCGCACTCGCCGCCGGCGCGACCATTGCGGGGGGTGCTGCGGTCGTCGGTATTGCCGGGGGGGCGGCCGCTGGCGCAATCGGCGGGGCTGCCATGGGCGGCGCCCGCACGGCCGGCGCCGCATCCGCCGCCTATCGGGCCGGTGCCGCCGGCAAGAGTGGCGGCGCTGCTGTTGCCAGCGGCCTTGCCAATGTGGGCAGGAACGCAGGCGGCGCCGCGATCTCACCGCTACGTCGGGCGGCCGGCGCGATGCGATCGAGCTTCGCCAGCGGCGAGGCTGGCGGCTCTGCGACTGCCGGTGCACCCCAGGGTGCAGGCGCCAGTGCTGGCGGCACCGATGGCGCACCGTCCTGGGCAAAGGCGATGAAGCGGCGGCAAGCGATCAGCCACGGCGCGACCATTGCCTCCCAAACCCTCAAGTCCGGCGACAGCCATGGTGGTGGTGCCGGCCCCGACGTTTCCGACAGGAGCTGAGCCATGTTCCGACGACCCTCGACCCGTTACGGGAAGACGCCCGAGCCCGTTACGCCCTATCAGCGCGCGCAACAGATCTGGGATGACCGGATCGGCTCCGCGCGCGTACAGGCGAAGAACTGGCGCCTGGCCTTTTTCGGTTGCCTGGCGCTGTCCGCCGGGCTTGCCGGTGGCTTGGTCTGGCAATCGGCACGTGGAACGATCGTGCCCTGGGTGATCGAAGTCGACAAGCTAGGCGAAGCACAGGCGGTAGCGCCGGCGAGCGCCGATTACCGGCCGAGCGATCCCCAGGTAGCGTTCCATCTGGCGCGCTTCATCGAAAATGTGCGCTCAATCCCGGCCGATCCGATCGTGCTGCGCCAGAACTGGCTGCGGGCCTACGACTTCGCAAGCGATCGGGGTGCCCTCGCGCTCAACGATTATGCCCGTAACAACGATCCATTTCCCCAGGTCGGCAAGGTGCAGGTGGCTGTGGACGTAGCGAGCGTCATTCGCGCCTCGCCCGACAGCTTCCAGGTCAACTGGACCGAGCGCCGCTATCAAGACGGCTCCCTCGCTTCGACCACACGCTGGTCGGCGATCATGACCGTAACGATCCACACGCCCCGCACGCCCGATGAGCTTCGCAAGAATCCCCTCGGCCTCTTCGTCGACGCCCTCAACTGGTCAAAGGAACTCAGCCAATGACACCGTTTCATCCGCCTGGCCGCGCCCGCTCAGCTCCCCTTTCCCTGCTTGCCGCCATTCTCGCCACGGCGGCCTCGACATCATCGCTCGCACAGAGCGCGCCGTCGACATCCTCGCCGGCATCGCCGACGCCATCGGACCAGCCATCGCCCAGGATTCAGATCGTCGCGATCCCGACGCCGCTCCCGTTGCCCGGCCAGCTGAAGCCGATCGATCCGCCTGCAGCGCAGCCCGCTCCGCCCGGCGACCCGAAGGATCGGGTCGGTCGCGCCAACGCCGCCGCGCGGGTCGAACCCGACCGAAGCGCCTGGCTGAACGCGATCCAGCAATTTCCCTATGCGGACGGCGCGCTCTACCAGATCTACACCGCTCCCGGTCGCGTCACTGACATCGCACTCCAGCCGGGCGAGCAACTGGTTGGCCCTGGGCCAGTCGCAGCCGGCGATACCGTGCGATGGATCATCGGCGATACGGTGAGCGGCAGCGACTCGGCGAGGCAGGTCCATATCCTCGCGAAGCCCACCCGCGCCGATCTGGTCACGAATCTCGTCATCAATACCGACCGGCGGACCTATCATCTCGAATTGAGGGCCACATCCGGGGTCTATATGGCGGCGATCTCCTGGACCTATCCGCAGGACATGCTTGTCGCGTTGCGCACCGCCCGGGCCGAGAGCGAGCGCGTCGCACCGGTCGCCACTGGCATCGACCCCGCCGCGCTGAACTTTCGCTATCGCATAGAAGGCGACACGCCAGCCTGGCGCCCGGTTCGGGCATTCGATGACGGCCGCCAGACCTATGTGGAATTTCCGGAAGGGATCGCCACGACGGAGATGCCGCCGCTGTTCGTCGTCGGTGCCGACGGCAAGGACGAGCTGGTCAATTTCCGGGTGCAAGGCCGCTATCTGGTGGTCGATCGCCTGTTCGGCGCCGCCGAACTGCGGCTGGGTGCCAGGAAGCGGATTCAGCGCGTCCGGATCACGCGCGATGATACACGCCGCCGGAGGCAATCATGACCGACGGGCAGGACAAGACCCCCCCGGAGCAGCCCGCCTCTCCCGAGCGCGACGATACATCCAATATGGAGGCATTTCAGCTGCGCGGCCCGACGCCGCGCGTGACACGGTTATCCCGAAAGACGCTGGCCGTGATCGGCGCAGCCGCCGGCATGGGGATCGGCGGGTCGCTCATCTATGCGTTGCAGCACCAGAAGCCCGCCTCGCTGCCACCAAACCTCTACAGCAACGAGCACAGCGCCAAGGCTGCCGCAGTCACCGGTGCACCGGCCGATTATTCCAGCGCGCCGAAACTCGGCCAACCTCTTCCGGGCGACCTCGGCAGACCCATCCTGAACGCGCAGACCAACGGCCAGCCAGTCTCAGCTCCGCCGATGGGCGCCGGTGGCTCCGACCCTCGCGCCGTCGCTGCCGAACAGGCCCGCCAGCATCTAATGCAGGAACGAGATTCAGCACGCACCAGCACGCTCTTTCTCGCTGGACAGAATGCCAGCGCTGTAGCCGGTCCAGCCACATCCGCAGCAGCCGTCCAGCCAGCGGCTCTCACCGGCTCGGTCGGCCTGGCCACGTCGGGAGATACGCCGCCCACCACCGGGCAAGCCGGTAACCGGGCGTTTCTTGCGGCGTCGCCGAACCGCGTGAGCGTAAGCGCCGAGCGTTTGTCGGCGCCTGTTTCACCCAATGTCCTACAAGCCGGCAGCATCATCCCGGCTGCACTGATCACCGGCATCCGGTCCGATCTTCCCGGCCAGATTACCGCGCAAGTGACCCAGAATGTCTTTGACAGCCCAACCGGCCGCATCCTGCTTATCCCGCAGGGATCGCGACTGATCGGCGAATATAGCAGTGAGGTGTCGGCCGGGCAGAACCGTGTGCTGCTTGCTTGGGATCGCCTGATCCTTCCCGATGGCCGCTCGATCCTGCTCGATCGCCAGCCCGGTGCCGACACCGCTGGTATGGCCGGTTTGCAGGACCGGACGAACTACCATTGGGGCAACATGCTGCGCGCGGCGCTCATCTCGACATTGCTGGGGGTCGGGAGCGAGTTCGCGACCGATAGCGACGACGAGCTGACGCGCGCGCTTCGCTACGGGACGCAGGACACGATCAATCAGACCGGGCGGCAACTCGTCCAGCGCGAGGTCGGTGTTCCACCGACCCTCACAATCCGCGCCGGTTTTCCATTGCGCGTGATCGTGACGCGCGACCTTGTCCTCGAAGACGTGGGAGGCAGGCAATGACCAAGCTGCGGCTGGGACGCATCGAGGATGACAGACCCGTCAAACTGACGATCGAGCTTCCGGGAGCCGTCCATCGTGAACTGCTTCGCTATGCCCAGGAGCATGCCCGCGAAACCGGGCTGGACCGGCCACTTGCGATCGAGCGGCTTGTGCCCCCTATGCTGGAGCGTTTTATGGACGCGGATCGTGGATTCGTCAGGCGCAAGCGCGGCCAGGCTTGATCTTTCGCGCAAATGACACATTCGGCCCCTTGAAGCGGCAAGGCACTCTTAACACATGGAATCCGGTCTGCGGGCTACGTCCAAAACGGCGCGACCGGGCGACTGGTGCGTATGTCCAGGCCCAAAGCTAAAGGTGCCAGTGCGTGCCCCAATGCACGTTCTCACTGCTCGGTCACCCAGGACCATTTTGCAGATAATGATCGCGCGGATGAGCGCCCAAGCGATTATAATTGGATTATAAAATAGTCGGCGCGGTGCGCCGTTCATAGCCTTCCAAAGCGGCAATCGAGTCGCGTATTCGGAAGGACGTCATCATGACACAGCGCAATGAAGTGAGCGAGGAACTCATCGACCTCGGCGACGTCGTCGTCGAGACCAAGGGGCCGGTCGGCATCGTCGCCGATAGCCTGACGTCGCTGCAGCAGCCGTTCGGCATCTCCAACGACTGACGGCAACGGGCGCGCGTGGCTTGGCCGCGCGCGCTTCGCCGAGGCATTATGTCCTTAGGAATCCGCGAGGGACTCTCATACTGCCTGTGCGACGGGCGCCCGATCTTCATGGATCTGGATTCGCGTCGCTATTCGACGCTGCCTGCGCAACTTTGCGGTCCGTTCGTGGCGTTCATGGCTGGCGAACAGGCGATTCCCCAAACCGACGTTGATCGGCTGATCGCATTGCGGGTGATCCAGCCGGGAACGGGGACGCATCAACCGCGCGAGATCCTTCCTCTCCCTACTCACGAGATAATGCCCGCGAGGCAGGCCAGCTCTACGGTTGTAGCACTGGCCGCGCAGGGTGTCGCTACCTGGCAGGTTCGGAGTATCTCCCTTCGCCGCCTTCTTACTGACGAAGCAGCACGACGGCCCAGCGATCACCAGGATGCCAATGAACAGGATCTTGGACGGTTGCGCAGAGCCTTCGAGCGTATCGCGAGTTTGTTCGGCGAGGCGAACGAATGTCTCCCACGATCGCTGGCGTTTCGGCGTCTGGCGCTCCGCTACGGCCACCGGCCGTCGCTAGTGATCGGGGTCAAGATCAATCCATTCGGCGCGCATTGCTGGGTGCAGTCCGGAGCACGTGTCGATAACGACAGCCTTGAGCGCGTCCGCCTGTTCACGCCTATCCACGTCGTCTAATGGGACTGAGATACCTCCTTGTTGTCGCGAGGGCCGGGCAAGTCTGCCCGGCCTCTCTGGACGCTATCATGGCGACCGCTGGACTGGTCGCGGCGGTACGGACTTCCCGATATTGTCTTTATCTCAGCGAGCCGGATCATTGGGCTCGGCTCGACGGCGGGCGCGGTATCGTTGTCGGCGATCTCTTCGCGCGTGATGATGTAGCGGACGTTGCGGCACTTTCGGGCGGCCGGGTGGCCGCCTCTGCCGGCGACTTTGCCGGGCTCTTGCGAAACTATTGGGGTGGCTATGTCGCTATGTCCCAGGAGGATCGGCATATCCAGGTCTTGCGCGACCCATCGGGCGCGCTTCCGGCCTATTATGTCGAGCGCGACGATGGCTGGTATGTGGCATCTGACGCGCCGCTCCTGGCGGAGGCGGGGTGCTACTCGCCTGTGATCGACTGGGATGAGATCGCGTGGTTCTTCTACACCAACGGGTTCCCGGGCGAATCCACCGCGCTCGCCGGGCTTCGGCAAATTATTCCCGGTACGGCGGTTTCGTTGCCGCCTGATAAGCAGGGCACCAGCCTGTTGTGGTCTCCCTGGACGCATATCGCCGCGCCCGACAGAGGGCCGGACGCCCTGCGATATGTCGCGACGCAGTGCATGCGGGCCTGGCAGATTCGCCATGGCCGCATCGTTGCCGGCGTTTCCGGCGGACTCGACTCGTCGATCGTCGCCTGCGGCCTTGACCGGGAAGAGGTGACGGCGCTGACGATCTCGACCGGGGACGCGCAGGGCGATGAAACACCGTATGCGGAAGCTCTTTGCAGCGTGCTCGACATTCCGCTCGAGCGCGCCCGCTACGCATTAGAGGCGATCGACATTGCTCGTCCGAGCCTTGCACATCGCCCTTTTCCAGGCGGCATGGCGCAACTGCAAGCCTATGACGCCGTCGTGATCGAGAGCGTGCGCCGACAAGGCGCGGCGGCATTCTTTTCGGGCGTAGGCGGGGACAATATATTTCAACTAACCCAGTCGGCTCGGCCTCTGGTCGACCGCCTGATGACCGACGGGCTGACTAGCGGGCTTTTCTCGACCCTTCAGGATATCTGCAAGCTGACCGGCGCCAGGACGACAACGGTGCTGCGAGAGGCTGCTCGCGTGCCGCGGCGACCCGGCCCGAAGTACCGATGGCCAACCGATCGGCGATTGCTGACACCTGAAATCACCGCGCGCCTCAATGCGCGTCCATTCGATCACCCATGGCTGGAGGCGCCGCAAGACTGCCTTCCCGGCAAGCACGCGCACGTCGCGATGATCCTTCGCGCGCATGCCTATCTGGAATGCCACGACCGCCGCTGGCCATTTGCGTCCGTACACCCGTTGATGTCGCAGCCTATCCTCGAACTGGCGCTTGCCACGCCAAGCTGGGTGGCCTGTGAAGGCGGCGTCGATCGGGCCCGCGCAAGGCGCGCGTTCATGGACGTCATTCCCGCCTCAGTGCTGCATAGGCGTCTCAAGGGCGGCCCAGATGGTTTTGCATCGCAGATCATGCAAATCCATCGCGAGGCCATTCGTGAGATCCTGCTGGATGGCCGATTGGTCCGCGAGCATCTGGTCGACCGCGATTCTCTGGAGCAAGCATTGACGGAAAGTGCCCTGATGCGGGGCCACAATTATGCCCGCCTGCTCCAACTTCTCGATGCCGAGGCTTGGGCACACCATTGGCTGTCAGTGGCGAACCGATCGAAGGCCATGTTCAGCGCGTGGCCCCCGATTTCATCGCCGCCCATCGCTTCACCTCAGCCTCGCGCCGCGGATCCTCCGGTCGCTTGTCCCGTAACCAGAACATGAACCAGTCGAGACCACGCTGATACGCGGCAAGCCGGTGCGCGGGTTGCCATTTGAGGTGGAACTCGCCCGGAAATACGAAAAGGTCGGCGGGCTTGCCGGCCTCGCGAAGGGCCGTGACGCTGTCGACTGCCGCGCGCAATTCGTCATCCGCCGCCTCGAATAATAGCGGCATATGCACGCGGTGCGCGTTCTGGATGAGCGACATCTGCCGCCAGAAGGCCGGCACCTCTGTCGAGACGCCTGGCCAGCCGATCGCGGCGAAGCGGGCGGTGTAAGCGGGACCGACCCAGCCGCTCTGCTGGGGCTCCCAACAACAGCCGCTCAGGATACCCGCCGAAAACCGGCTGCTGTTGACCGCCGCATATTGCACGGTCGAGGAGCCGTCGCTCAGCCCGGTAATGCCGATCGCACTGGGTTCGACGACCCCGCGCGCAATCAGTGCATCGATTCCTTTATCGATAACGGAGAGCACGTTGCGGCGATCGGCGAAGCCGATGAGATTGCGGCGATCGATGTCGATGGGGTCGGTCGCGTCGGCGACGGCCCCGGCCGGGGCCGGGCGTTGAAGGCTGAGTACCGCAAAGCCGTTGTTCGCGAAGAGCTGGATCGGGAATTCATCACCCACCCCGCCGCGCAGGAATCCGCGTGACTGATATTGGACGACGATAAGCGGATAACGCTGGCCGGGCTGGTAGTCGGTCGGCAGGACCGTATCGACATAGGCTGGGATACCGAGGCTGCTGGTGAGCTTGATCCGCTCGACTGCGCCCAAAGTGAGCTGGGCGAATTCGGGATTCGGGTCGGCGATTTCGCGCACTCGGCCCCGCGCAAGGTCGATGGCGACCAGATACCGCGGGCGTAGGGACGTCTCGCGCAGACAGATCAGGTCCTGCGTCTGGCGTGGCTGACAATCGATCAGGGCGTCGCCGGTCGAATAGAGGCGGCGAACGTGAGCGGTTCCCGGCCACCACTCATAGATAGCTGTGGTCATATGCGCCCAGCCTTCGCGTCGAATGAACCGCACGCGCTTGCCCGAAAGCCAGAGTGGACCATAGCTATCCTGACATGCTGTTGCATCGCACAGGAGCGGCGATGCACCACCGCAGCGCAGCTCGATCCGGGTAGGCGCGATGAATCCTTGGCCCGCAGGCGACCGGAACGGTGTGCAGGGTTCCCCGGTTGAGACACTGCCTACGCGTGCATCAAACAGCGCAATATCCGACTTGCCTGCCTCGCTCTGCCGTCCTGTTGCACTGTCGAACACCGCAAAGTGGGCCTCGGTCTTGCCAAGGATCGGCACGCTGGCGCGCATGGGCACGAAGCGCTCGTCATAATGATAGCCGGTGCGGCTTTCCGCATCGAACTCGGTCGTCACGGCAGGCGGAAGCGTCACGAACCGAACGACAATCCTCGCATTGTCGATGATGCGGAAATCCGCGACATCGAGCCCTTCGGGCGTGACCGGCGCGCTGCGTGCGCCTGCGATATCCGTGCGCCAGACGCGATCGCCACCCTTGGTCCGCTTGAGGAAGGCGATGGCGCGTCCATCCGGGAACCAGCGCGGCGTGATCGTTCTGGCCGTGCCGATGGCGGTTGCGGGGACCGTCGGCACACCGTCGGGCGCGAGCATGAAATCGCCGCCCTCATCGACGAACCGCGCCTCGCCACCGTCAAGCGGCTGAACGACCATCGCCAGGCAATAACGATTGGCGACGGGGTCAGCCTGACGAATCTGGAACGCGACCCATCGTTCGTCGGGCGACAGCGTCATGACGTGCTCGGCCGGTTCCATGTCGCCGGCCTGGCCGATATCGCGAAGCCGGACGAGGTCTTCGGCCGTCAGGGCGCGCTTGACGATGGATTGCTGTGCACGGCGCCAGTCGAGATCTTGGCACGCATCCGTTGCGTGCGCAGACGCGATAGGTGCGGCAAGGCCTGCCAGTGCGAGGGCAATGCGAAGATTGCGCATGGCTCACCAGCGCTTGGCGACAGTGAGGGACAAAGCCCGGCCGACCGCGGAATAGTTGGTTGAATCATAGGTCGGGTCGATAACCGTCGACTGCCGGATCGCCGCGGGTTTCTCATTCAGGAGGTTCGTCGCGGCGATCGTGAATTCGAGGTTGCGCATGAAGCCTAATCTGCCCGGCGGAGCGAAGCGCAGTGCGAGATCGACGGAGGTGAAGGAGCCAATATGCGTGAAGGGCAGCGCCCGCTGGTCTTCGACCCCGCCGACATAGTTCACGAAGGCGGACAGCGACGTCGAGTCCGTGTCCCAGGTGACACCGCCCCGCGCACGCCAGTGCGGCGGCATGAAGATGACACCAGAGGCCGGCGTGGTCGGCTGGCCAGCGATGAGGCGCCGGTTGCTGTCGAGATAGCTGCCAGCGGCATTGATCAGGATGCGATCGCCATCGCCCAGATCGAACCGATACTGGCCGGAAAGGTCGACGCCCTCGATCGTCTGATAGGCAGTATTCTGCGACCGCGCGTCCACAACCGCATAGACCCTGGACGGGTCGTAGGGTTGGCCCGTGACGTTCTGAAGCCCAAAAGCGCCGACGGCCGGGGCAATCAGTTGATCGAGCAGCGCCGGGCTTGGATTCACCGTGATCAGGCTGCTGTAGATCGGGTTGGTGAAGAGCCCGAGGACCGACGTGATCGGGTTCACAACGCGGTTGCGATAGCGGATGTTGAAGTAATTGGCCTCCAGCTTGAGTGCCGGAATCGAGGGCGGCGCATAGGCGACCGAGATATTCCAGTTGGTGGAGCGCTCGGGCTTCAGGTCCGGATTGCCGCCGGCGAGATAAAGAACCGGACTGGCGGCTATGGCACCGGTCCCGCCCAAAGCCCCGGCGGGCAGCAGGATCGCCTGATATACCTTGTAGCGCTGGTAGAAGGTCGGCGCCTTGAACGATTTGCCCCAGCCGCCCTTGATCGTAATCGAGGGGATCGGCCGATAGATCATTCCCAGCTTGGGCGAGGCGACGTCGGCGAGGCCCTGATAGCGCTCGTAGCGCACGGCAGCGGAGAACTGGAGCAGATCGGCGAACGGCTGGTGGTTGCCTTGGCCGAAGACCGGCAACGAGAGTTCGCCATAGGCAAAGGATACATTCTCGGTGTGATCGATGTTGAGCAGCGTCGTGCTCGTCCCGGCCGCGTTGATGAAGGATTTGGCGCGAAGCGAGAAGCCGCGATATCCTGCGCCGACTGCAATCCCGAGATTGCCGCCCGGCAGGGTCAGGAGCGAGCCGTCGCCCCGAAGCTCGACCGCGCGCAGGCGATTGTCGTAGAAGCCCCCGGTCGTCGAGGACAGGGCGCCAACGGTATAGCCTTGGGACGTCACGCCGGTTTTGCTCCGGCCCGCCGTGCCGGAGAGTTCGACACGCCAGTCGCCGGCGAGGTCGAGTTTCGCCGAAGACGTGATCGACCAGCTCGTCACCCGCTGCTGATAGAGCGACCCGTTGATCCGAACATCCGAGGTCGCTGTGGTGGGCAAGGCCGTGTCGCTGTTGCGCCGGCTATATTGCGCATCGAGATTGAAGCTGAGCCGCGACGACACATCCTGATGGCCGCTCAGCACTCCGCTGATCTGGCGCTGGGCCGGAATGAGGCTGGTCGAGCCGTCGATCGTCTGCGTATAGGAGCGGTCGCGCGCCAGAAGCGCGCTGGAGCGATTATAGTCGCCGGCGACCATGACGCCGCCGCCCTGCCATTTGCCGCCGGTGACGGCGTTATATTCCTGCTGGAAATCGCCGCCATCGGTCGTTCCGGCGATCCGGGCCGACGTCCATAGGCCAGTATAGTCCTTGCGCAGAAGGACGTTGGCGACACCGCCGACCGCGTCAGAACCATAAAGCGCCGACGAGCCATCCGCGACGATCTCGATACGATCGAGCGCGGCGAGCGGTATCGCGGAAATATCGACGCCCTGGACCGCGCCGTCATAAGCGACGCGGTGGCCATTGATCAGCGTCAGGGTCGCATCAGGGCCCAGCCCGCGCAGGTTGAGCGCGGAGGTCGATCCCAGATTCTCGTTGCCGCCCTGCGAGCCGCCGCCGGCGATCCCCGGATTCTGGCCCCCGCCGAAGTTCTGCGGCAAATCGCGGATATAATCGCCGAGATTCGAGAGACCGCTCCTCTCGATGTCTTCGCGCGAGGCGCTGATCACCGGTGTCGTAGGCTGGCTATGGCGAATGTGCGTGCCGGTCACCACGATGTCGGCTTGGACGTTGTCCGGGCTGCTTGTCGTCGCCACGGATGATCGCCCCCGGATGATGACCGCTCCCTTCGCGAAGTGCGCCGAGAGGTTGGTGCGGGCGAGGAGTTGTTCGATGGCCTGGCGCGCGGTCAGCGCCCCTCGCAAACGCGGTGCGGCGATGCCGTTGATGTCGTCCGCGGATGCATAGAGTTCCCAGCCTGCTCTTGCCGCGACGGCCCGCAGCGCATCGCCCAGATCCTGCGCCGGCAGGTCGAATTGATAGACCTCACGATCCTGTGCCCAAGCTGGCGATGGTGCCACGGCGACCACCGCGCATGCCAGCACCATGGACGCCCCGAGATTCCGCTTCCCCACCATCTTGCCCCCAATGTCGTTCAACGGCGGGCCTGGCTGGCTCGCTCATGGGGTGCTGCTGACGAGGAAGAAGGGGCGACCTTAGTCGCCCCGGCAAAATTATTTGCGCCTGAGGTGAATTCCGTCCGGACGGCGCTCAATCTTGAGGTCGAACAATTCGGCAATGCGGGAGACAAACGATGCGGTGTCGGTCAGCTTGAAGCGGCCGGATACGGTCAGGTCGCCGACATCATCGCCATCGATGAGGATCGGGCGACCGGCATAGCGGTTGGCCTCCGCCACCAGGTCTCGCAGCGCGATCGATCGATACTCGACCCAGCCGCTCGGCCAGTCTTTCCGGTCGATGCTGCTATCGGAGACGGTTTCCGGGCCATAGTCCGTGGCGGAATATCGAACCGGCGCGCCGGTCAGAAGTGGTTTCGTCGTGACCGTGAAGACGGCCGGTTGCAGATTGGACCGGATATCGGCGGTTCCCGACAACAGCCGCACCTGGATCACCCGTTGCGGGGAGGAACTGACGTCGAAGACGGCCTGATTGGCGCGGATCGCGCCGGCACCGGCCTCGACGACGAATGGCCTGGGATCGGTCGCCACCGCGAAGCGGGCATTGCCCTTGCGCAGTTTTACCCGGCGCTCGACCTCGGACATTGCCACCTCGACGCGACTGTCCGAATCCAGCGTGACATCGGAACCGTCCGACAGGCGGTATGTATGGATCTCCCCATGACGGGTTGCCAAAGGCGTGCCCGCCATGACTTTCGTGCCGGGTGGTCCAATACCGACCAAATCTGGTCGCAGCGCGACCCCGGCTATTGCGGCTGCCGCGGCAACGGCAGCGGCGAGTGCCCACCTGTTTGGCGCCGCGCGCCGCCAGCGCGGCATGTGGCGAGAATTCCTGACAATCCCGGCGTTGGCGAAATTCCGCTCGACCCGCCGATACGCTTCGGCATGGGCCGGAGACGCGGCAATCCATGCGTCGAACTCATGTTTAAGCGACGCATCATCCTGGCGGCGCAATCGGATGAACCACGAGATCGCCTGTTCCTCGATCGCATCGCGAGCGCCGAAATCACCATATTCATTGTCGTTCATCGGGAGCTGTCCACCGCGCGCGCGATGTGGGCGAGTGCCTTCATCATATGATATTCCACGGTCGCGACACTGATCCCCAGTTGCTCATGGATCTCGCGATAGCTCAATTCGTCGATGCGGTGCATCAGGAACACGCGCCGTGTCTTCTCGGGCAGCGTGTCGACCGCCTTCTCATAAACCCCGTGCAGATCCTCGGCCTCCAATCCCCATTCCTGCTGTGGTGCGGTCGGAATGTCGCGATGCTGATCGATCGGGAACAGCATGACATTGTTCTTCTCGCGCCAGCGCGCGCGGTCGATCAGCAAGTTACGCGCGATCCGACGCAGAAAGCCCGCGGGATTGGCGAGGCTCGCCACCTGTGGGCTTCCGGCCGCTCGTGCGAACACTTCCTGCACCAGGTCCTGCGCCTGATCGTGCCCGGCGCGCCGGCCGAGATAGGCCATCAGGTCGCGCCGTTCGGTCCGATAGGCATCTTCGAGCGTCGGCGCCGGGAGCGGATCTGCCTCGAGCAGAATGACCGGCGAGGGGCTATTGTGACAGCCGGACGAGACCGACAGCGGTGGTCGGCCAAGCGGGAAAGGCGGGTTCGAAGAGGACGACACGCATCAACCTCGCGCGGCATCGCAATCGCACTGGCAAGCCAGCCCGACGCGTTTTCCAGCGCTACGCCGCCGTCAGGCTGCCTGACGGCTTGCCCTTGTCCGGTACGGCCGCCTGTCCCTCATGGACCGGCGCTCATAATGCCTGGCGGATCATTCCGATCGCGCGGCTGCCAGATAATCACCGCGCAGGTCGAATCATGGCCGTAACGGCAAGCGATGACAAGGGGAGGGCGGATCCTGAGGTGCTGATTTGAAGCATTCGACCGCCAGCGGCGCTACTCGACGGTGACGGTCGGCAGTCGACCCACTTCCCGACGATTATGAACCAATGCGCGATGCTCAGAAGCGGACACTCGCAAAAAAGACACCTGATGGGTGTGCCGCCCTCCGTTGCGTTCGATTGGAGGAACAAGATTTTAACTCCGCCATTTTACGCCGCTAGTCATGATGCGCCTTCTCGCCATAGTCGAAGGTCTCTTCCTGTTCGCAGCGGCGGCCACATACGGCTCGGGTTCGCTCGGGATAGGGTTTATTCTTATGCTCGGTGCATATCATTGGACAACTTTTGCACTCATCGGCGTCTTCGCCGCTGCCGCCGTGGCTTGCATTGTGATTGCAGTTCAACTCCTGATTAAACCGCATCAAAACTTGATGATCGCCGGTCTGCTTTTTCTGATGCCAGCTGTTATAATCAGTTCGAAATTGGTGAAAATCTGATAGATTTCAGGTTCCCATCGATCTCAAATTAGCATCTTTCCAACAGGATTTTTCTACGCGGTGAAGTGATCGCTATCGCCTAGGCGGTCCTGTGAGGATCCGGCCCCTTTCCCACCAGATTTCACTATCCATGCGAGCTTTTGTATTTCTCGAAAATCAACATTCGTTCTTGGATCGGCACGAGATCTATCAAGATCGCCGCTGCTCCGACACTATTTCACCGGAGACCCGGCGGCCCCATCCTGGTTATTCTGATCCTTGTTCACGCTGGCGAGCCAGCCAGCGAGGGTATTCTTCTGTCCTTCGAAGTCGCGATAGCTTCTGCTATCCAGGCTTTTCGTGCAGGTTTCTCCCTTTGGGAAATACTGGCAGGCGAACGGCATCCCCAGCACGAGACCGAGTGGTCGAACGTCGAACTTCGCCGCGATCGCGCGAGGATTGTCGAGTTCAGAGGCATGGATGCACATCAAACTGAAAAGCGTAGCCGCCGCCAACAGTACGCCGTTGCGCGTCAGTCCCGTGAAGTTCTCTCGCGCCTGAGCTTGCACGCGGGAGATCGCCCGTGTCGGCGGCAACCGGCGCAGCAACGCCGCGGCCTCCGCTTGTTCCAGCGTTGCAGAACGCGCCACGCGACCGAATCCCCGCGAGGCGGATGGAGCATTGAACACCATCGATCCCGTCGTGCGCGCAAGTGCTGTGACGCGCTGGACGACCGTCGGGTGGGTCGCATTGCTTCCCTCGGTATCACCGGCGATCATCATCGCATCGTCTTCAGTCCGGGCACCCTCGACGTGATAGTCATGCTCGACCTTGACCAATGCCGCCGCGAGCGCGGCCGGATTCTTGGTGAGCTGGACAGCCTCCGCATCGGCGATGAATTCGCGCGATGACGCGATGAGTAATCGCGAGACCTGCCCTACTCGCAGCGCCAGATGGCCGACGAACGTCGCGGCGAGAGCGAGTGGCAGGATCGCCGGCACGGCGATCGCCATGAGCGCATGGACGACGGTGAGCTTGAGCGGGTTGTTTTGATGAAGCCGCGTCAGCGCCGACATGAAGATGTTGGCCGCCGCCATCAGTCGGATATCGCCGTTCTTGATATGGCTGAGCTCGTGCGCGAGGACGGCGGAAAGCTCGTCGTCGTCGAGGCTGTCGATCAGGCCTCGCGTCACCACGACTACGGCTTTCTTGCGCCCGATGCCGCAAGCGAAGGCATTCAGAGCCGGAGACGCGATCACCCCTACATAGGGGATGGGCAATCCCAGCATCATGATCAGCGGCTCGATCAGCCGGCATAAGCGCGGCTCCTCGCTGTCGTCGATAAATTCGAAGCCAATGGCGCGCTTTACGGTCTCGATATGCCAGAACATCTGGCAAGCGAACCAGATGACCGACGCCAGCGCGACCAGGAGCATGTAGCGCGTCGCATAGCCAGTCCAGTCGAGGAATGGCGCATGTTCCGGGTCGACGAGAGCCAAAGGCAGGAACAGCGCGAGTGCCGCGATCGGCTGGATCGCGAGAAGGAAGCCGACGAACAATGTCGTCGACCGACCATCGTTGCTCCGGATCCAGCCATAAAGCCCTGTCGGCTCGCTCACGCGAATTGCCCTGGCATCAGATCAGAAAGCGATCGCGACGGGCTTGTCGACCGTAGTTCGTTCGACGCCCAGGCCAAAGGCTTGGCGGCCGCTCATGCTGCGCCTCTGCGCGACAAAACTGCCGGGGAACTGGCGCATCACGGTATTATATTCCTCGATCGCCAGATTGTAGAACCGCCGAGCCGCCGTAATCCGGTTTTCGCAGTCCACAAGCTGCTGACGGAGCTGCGTGAATTCCGGGAGCGCGCGCAGGTCTGGATACTTCTCGACTGCGGACAAGAGCGTGCTGATCTGCGCGGTGAGATTGCCTTCTGCTTCCAGGCGCACGGCCGGCGCTACCATGCCGAGCGCCTGGGCCCGTGCGGTCGTGATGCCGAGGATGATCTCCTGCTCGTGCTTGGCGACGCCCTTCGTTACCTCCACCAGACCGGGGATCAAATTATGGCGATGCTTCAGATGGACGTCGACGTCCGCCAGAGCGGTGTCACACCGCTGATCCAGAGCGATCAGCGTGTTGCCCGTCCTCGTATACACCCGGAAGATGATATAGGCCGCGAGACCGATCACGACGAATGTGCCGCCTAGCACCCACCAAAGCATATCCATATTTGGTTTCCTCCCTTTGATATGGGAGGACCGATAAGGCGCGTTGCTTTATAAAACTTTGACGGGAAGACGCTTAACGGTTTTACGTCATTTTAAGTCTCGCCGACGAAACCGATCCCAAGTCGATTTGTGCAAGCATCGTGTTCGAACCGGTTTTCCAGCGGATGCGGCACCGCGATCCGACAGGGAGAGTGCCAATGATCCGCAAGCCGACAGAGAAAGACTTCCGCGAGGGAGCTGCCGTCACCGCCCTTCGCGAGACCAGAAAGGTTGCCATCGAGGGCAGCAAGGGGATCGGTCAGGGCGCAAGGAAGGTCCTCCACACCTACCTGATGATCATCTTCGGGTTTGGTCTTCTGATGTCACTGCTCCCCTATCTCGCGGGCAACCGTTGGATGTGGGTCCTGGGACTGATCGCCTTGGTCGCTGTCGGATGGAACCGGCGGGCTCGTGGTCCCGAGAAGCGAGAAAGCCTGCTTCACGACCGCAAACCCCAACCAGCCCAGCCATTGCGGGGTGTGGGCTTGCAATCAGGCACCTATGAATGCTCCATCGAGGCTCTTGGGCGGCATGCAGCGACGCTCGCGATCCCGGCATTGCTCATGTTCGTGTTCGCAAACGCCTTCGGCGGTCTCCACGTCCCCGTGACGGTCATCGGCATCATCCTCTTCGCGCAAGCCGTGCTGCTTGTCGCGCGGATCTTCGGCGACCGGACCGTGGTTCGTTTCGATGCGGAGGCGGTCGTCGTTCAAGGCCTCCTAGGCGAAAGCCGGATGCTCTGGAACGATGCCGACGACATTTACGTCCACACGAGTTCGATGTTCGATCTCAAGGTGCGCTTCGCGGCGGGGACGCGGCAAAACGTCGTGATTGAGGCGACGCGGAACAGCATGGGTGGTCCGACGCGTCTGCTCGTCCCCATCGGACTGCTCGGACTCGACGAGGAAGAACTCACGGCGCTCATCACCAAGCTGGTCAGTTGTCGAGCCGCCGGCGGGGTCACCGTGCCTTCATGGCGGCAACAGGCGGCGCCTGCCCCATCGCCAATTCTGCCCAAGGTCACGCCGGGGGGAGATCCACGCGACGGATTCGATCCGGACGCGATAATCGCCCGTCACCTGGCCGAACGAGAACAGATCGTTGCAGTGACCCGTCCCGACTTGCAGTCCGACCAATCGCCGCGCAAAGGGTTCGGACGCAAGGTCTCACGATAGGGGAACTTGCTACCGGGAATCACGTCCCGTGAAATTTTTGGAATCGCGCTAACGCCCATCGGATGCCGAGCGTTTCAGGACGAGGCGCAGTACGGCCCAGACCCCCGCGCGCCTTGCGGATCTGGCAGCTATTGTCATCGATCTCCCGAAACCTGCCCGACCGCACCCCACCAGCTATCGCCATTTGCTCCGTTGGTTGTCCCCCAGTACGTGGAGGGTCAGGATCGTTAAATCGTCGCGAGGATGAGTCGTCACCTTGTTGAAAACCACCTCAATTTGAAGGCGCATTCAAACGGGATCGGGCTGTTTCCGCATCCCAGCCGAAGCCTACGGTCCCTTCTCCGCGACCGCCTGCTCGAGCGCGGCAAGGCGCTCGGTGCAGATCGCAAGGACGATCCCGCCCAGCATTTCCACGCGGCTGGTGAGCCACTCGAGTTGCTCGGTCGTGATTTGATAGTGCCGGAAATAGCGGGCTTTCACATAGGCTTCCTGCAACTTTCCGAACAGCAGCTCGTCCGCCTTTGTTTCCCTCGGCCACGCCTCTACGAGACGCCGATCAAGGGTCTCGGCCCGGCCGCGTAGCGCCTCAATGTTGTGAACGTGCGGCGTATAGAAGGTCACCGTCAGCAAGACGCAGTGATACAGGCGTTCGGCAGTCTGGTGCAGGTCGAAGGCGGCGTCTCGCAGATATTCTTTATCGAGATAAAATTTTGCGCCTTCGAAGCGCTTCATTGCCGAAGGAAACCACACGTCGAAATACTCCCGTGCCATGTCGAACGCCTGCTGGGGCGTCTTGGGCTTGGGGGTATGCAGTTCGCTATCGTCAATCTGATAAAGCGCGATCCCGTCCTGCCGCACGTCCATGAAGAAATAGCGGCCATGCGCGAGGCCGTCATTCACCTCCTGGAGTGTGTGAACGATGAAATTGACCGGCGTGCGCAGGCTGTGTGTGATCGTCAGCTCGCGGATCAGCCGGTCCTGCAGCTTCAGCCAGTAATCGACGCGGGACGTGAGCCTCTTGTCGTTTACGATGATCAGGATGTCGAAATCGGATTGATAGCCTTGGCGGCTCGTCGGCTCGTCGCGGAACTCGCCCCGCGCATAGCTCCCGTACAGGATGATCTTCTCAATCCGCCCACGCTTCTTCCACTGGTGCTTGGCCAGCGCCAGCGCGTCCTCGAACTCCTCGAAGATCATCCGAACGACGCGTTCGAGCTCGCGCTGTTTGTCAGCCGACAGATGGTCAAGGTCAGTTCGCATCGGGAACAGCCTAGCAACCCTTGTCGGTCGATGCATCCGCCAATGAGGACCCGCATCACTTTCCAACGAAGCGCTTGAACCGTTCTTTCGCGTCCGCTTCCTGGACGGCAATGCTCGCATTGCCGCACTCGTCACCACCTGCCGAGCCACTTCTGCACGCGGCGTCCACCCGCCGCGCCTCATCGATATGAGCCTCGAAAAATTGCGTGCTGCGCGAAGCCGGCTTGGCGCATCCAGCAAGACCTGCGGCGCAGATAAGCCCGATCCACAGAACGGATTTCATTTCTTCTCTCCCAAATGCGGGTCCACCGCAGCCGATGCCGGTCGACCCGGCGTCAAATGATCTGGCCGCCACGTGACGCCGCGATAAGCTGATCGACTGCCGATCGGCGGCGATCATGATGATAATCGATGGCCGCGCGCAAGCCGGGACTATCCGCCTCATCCATCATTCGCTCGATTGCACCGACATCCTTGTCCGCCTCGGCAAGCACCGCCGCCTCGTGGTGGCGAAAACGCCCCAGCCTCGCGGCGGCATTCTCGATCGCCCAGTCAAGCTCCTCGTCCCTCGCCCGGGCAACCAGCGAGGCGAACAGGTGGGCACTGCGCTCCGGCAGATCACCGCCTGTGAGCTGAAATTCGTCCGGACGCCCGGCCCGTTCACGGCCGAGCGCCATCGTCACGATCGCATGGTGCCAGTCGAGCAATCCGCGCAGGCCGGCTTCGTCCAGCCTCGGCACATGGAAGCCATCACCCGGCTGGGAGACGATCAGCCGTTCCCCGGTCAGGCGGTTAAGGCTGTCGCGAACGGGTGTGATGCTCACGCCCAGATCAGCCGCCAGGCGCGCGGCTTCGAGCCGCTGCCCGGCGGGCCATGCCCCCATCAGGAGACGGCGGCGCAGCGTGTCATAGGTGGGCTCCAGCACATGGGCGGGGCTCATCCGGATTGCTCCGCGACGACATCGGCGTAGTCCGCCAGCATTGCTTCCTGATCCGGGCGCAACGCATCGACGGCACCGATATGCTGGGGGACGTCGTCCCGGAGCAGCAGCGACGGGCACTGGCCTTCATAATTGCCGAGATTGGGGCGATGCTGTCGATACCCCGCCAGCCCCGCGATCTCCGGCGGGAACGATCGTGCGATGTCGGGCGGATAGGCCAGCCATTGATTCTCATAGGGTTTGAGCCATCCGAGACAATAGCCGACGACGATGCCACGTCGTGCGAGCGGCGTTTCATTGGCGCCGGCACCATGCGCTGTGGACCCGAGGAAGCAGATGGCCGACCCCGGCCCGCATTCGGCCGCGACCGGCGCCCCCAGATCGTCCTTCGCCATCCCGTCTCGACCATGGCTGCCGGGGTAGATCTGCGTCGCGCCATTCTCGCGCGAGAATGGTGTGAGCGGCCAGATGACATTGATCAGATACTCGTGGTCGCCCTTTGCGCCCTGCCACATATCATGATCGCGATGAGGAAATTGCCGGACCTCGCCGGGATGGATCTCGATTGCCTGGGCGACATTGAGCTGAAGGCAGTCGCACGCGTCTCCGAGCAATTGCTCGGCCAGCGCGATGATCGTCGGGTTCGCGATCAAGGCCGCCGCATGGGGCGACCGGCGCAGCAGGCTCGCAAAGCGCTTCGTTCGCGCGCCGTAAAAGCGGCCCTGGCAGAAGGGCGTTGCGGCGAAATCCGGCTCCAGATCCCGTTCAAGTTCCCGGATCGTATCGCCGGGTACCAGATCCGGGATGATGCAATATCCTTCCTCCCTCAATGCTTCAGCCCACGACCGCGTCGCGCTAGCGCCAGTCTCTCGGCCGGTCATTGCATCGCGCCTTCGGTGGCGAAGAGCGTGAGGGTCGCCGGCTCATAGATGCCGGTTTGGCGAAGCCGATCCGGCGTATCGTCACCGATCACGATGTGCAGGGCAATCAGCCACTGGCCGCCATGCAATAGAGGCTTTCCGAGTGGTTCGCAGTCCCATCCGAACTGTTGGATCTGCTCGAACCAGCCAATATCGGCGACGCCGGTATAGTCCGTGATGTCATTGCGGAGCGCGTGGTCGGTGAGTGCGGAGACCAGCTGATTGCGAGCGATGCGTCGCTCCCCGGCACGCTGATGCCGGTCGAGGCAGAAACGCGTGATCTCTCGAATGGTTGGGCCACTCGGCACCGCATTGGCGCAGAGATAGGGATAGATGCCGCCCAGGAGGTGCTCGCGATCGGTGTGCAATAGCCGGGCCGATGCGCGATGCGCCCCATCGGGCGACGTCAGGATAAGATAATCGGCCCAAGGGTCGTCGAACTGATCAACTTCGAACTCGCCGGCCAGTACCGGCAGGTCCCAGCCTAGCAGATCGACGAACACCTCCTTCCGGGCCTTGAACATGGCGCGGATCGCCGTCGCCTCGCTCAGCGCATCATGCTCGCGGGTCGCTAAGAGCATCTGATTTCTCCCGTTGGAAACGACGGGAGAAAATCACGAACACGCGAGCTGTACCCCTACCAAGAAATGGGGAGGGGGTGACGCCTTCAGCCGCCGCCCTGAGTGTACCACCATCGGAAAATGTCGGAGAAACTGATCAACCCGTCAAAAAGCGCGCACACGACCAGCGAAGCGCGCTTACGCGTATTATAGCGCTCGCGCGCCTCCTTGAGGTGCTGGATCACCGTGCCGTGGCTGATGCCCAGGATCCGCGATATCTCCCAATCGGTCTTGCCGCGTGCGGCCCACAGGATGCAATCACGCTGGCGGTCGGTTGGTCGTCGCCAGCGTGGGACGAAACCGTGACGAGCGAGGCGCCAGGTTGCCGCCAGAGCCGCCGCACCCACCAATTCCGCGACATCCAGCATGGCAACGGGCAGCCGGCCATCGGGACCGAGCGCGAACGTGCAGGTGCCGGAGGCCTGACCCGGCAAATGTCTGGGGATCGTGTAGCCGTCGACCAGGCCATGATGTTGGCCGGTCCTGAATGTCCTGACTTCGCTGCTCGTCAGGGGGATGATGTCGGACACGTTCGACCAGGGGAAGCCATGCATCCGCTGATCGCCGGCACGGCGGATCGGATCCGTTTTACCAAGGTCGAATGCGACATAGGTTTCGGCCCAGGCGGATGGATAGTCGTGGAAAAGGAGGCTCGTACCCTCCTCGGGCCCGTGGGCGAAGTCCAGGTTCAAGGCGAAATGGTCGAAGCCAAGCTCGCGCGCGCCCCGCGCCAGCATCTCTCGAATATCGTCTACCGCCCGTGAATCGGCCAGCGCGCGGATGATAGGTTCAGCTACAGCAAGACGCATACTCCATCGTTCGGCGGCGAGGGCCGTCCCAATCCGCTGGTCTCGCCAGCCGCCTTCCGTATCGAGGGCTACCGGCGGCGATTCTCACGGCGCTCCGGTAGCCAGCTTGTCGCCGGCTCGATACTGCATCTGAACGCCGCAGCCTGCCGACGGTCGACACAGTGTCGACGCTTATGGGGAAGCATGCCTCCCTGATTTGCTTTTTCCGTTCAACGCTCTCTGAGGGTGCAGCACTTTCCCCGGAACGGTTCTTTCGCATCTCAAGCGTGCGCCCGGGGCGGCGGGGCGGCGGGGCGAGCCTGGCTGAAGCCGGTTGAGCAAATGAGGTGGGCTTGAGCATCATGATATGTGTCATGGGGTCCATGGCTGGTTCAGGGCTTGCCGGTCGCAGGATCAGCCGACGCCCGCGGCAAAGACCGCGAAAGCCTGGGCGTGTCCCTCGCTCCACTTGAGATCGGCGCGATGCGTGGCGTTCGACCGGTGGTCGGCGGCTGTTTGCGCAAACGTACCTTGGCCGATGGCTTTCCGGCTCTGTCCAGGCCCGCGAGTAGCGCCTCCCAGGGCACGCTGTTTCGGTTCTCCACGCGCCGCAGATTCTTCGCCGGATCGTGCAGCTGCACACCGCTCATGATGGCGCGGATCTCGAGCATCCCGGCCTCGCGCAAAACGGTGGCCTGGGCGATGTAGCGGTCACGGTCGGACGCCAGCAGCGACACCTGCGCGTCGCGAAGTTGCTGTTGTGCATAGAGGACGTCGAAGGTCGAACGGTCGCCGATCCGATATTCGTTCACCATTCCGTCGAGCTGGGTTTCCGCGAAGCGGAGCTGTTCCTCCTGGAGACTGGAGACGCGGTCGGCCGTCACCATCTGATTCCAGGCGTTTGCGACGGCGCGGTCCACCTCGCGGCGAGTTGCTTCGATCCTGACGCGTGCCGAGCCGTTGCGGGCCTGGGCTTCGCGGACACGCGAGGCAACGAGTCCCCCCGCGCTCAGCGGTATCGAAAGGACGAGGCTGCCCGTATAGCTTTGGTCCTGGTCACGCAGCCTATAGGGCACCGCGTCCCCATTTAGGGCGGCACTGCCGCGCAGGGTGACGGTCGGGCTCCCTTGTGCCCTGGCCGCAGCGATATCGGCGCGTGATTGCTCCTCGGTGAAGACCGCCCGGCCAAGCTCCGGGTTCTGGCGTTCGGCCAGCGCAAAGGCATCTTCGACACGGCGCGGCAGATTGGGCAGGGCAGGCACCTCGGCCAATTCGCCCGGTTCACGGCCGACCAAGACTGCATAGTCCGTTCGTGCAGCCTCCAGTGCCTGCTCGGCCGTGACAATCTGCTGTTTGGCAATCGCCAGCTGCGCCCGGGCTTGCGACACGTCGGTCAAGGTGAGATCGCCGACATCGTAGCGATCCTGGATCTCCTGGGTGATCTTCGTCAGCTCATCCGTGCTCGCACGCCAGATACGCAACGATTGTTCGTACCGGCGGACATCCACATAGGCGGTGATCACGGCGAGCACGAGGTCGCCTTCCGCGCCGCGCAATTGTTCGCGGCTCGATCTGATCGCGGCAATCGCGGAGTCGCGGGCGGCTGTTGCTCGCCCGCCGGTATAGAGCGGCTGCGATACCGTGAACTCGGCCCGGTTCGTATCCCGGTTCGACGATTCCGGACTAAACGGATTCGAACGCCGTGATGCGCGACCTTCTATCGAGCGCTCAGAGGTGCCGGTGACGTCGATCTCTGCGCTTGGCCGCAGTTGCGACTTCGCCTGGGGCAAGCCTTCGTCGGCAGCATCCAGGTCGTATCGGCTGCCCTCGATCGTCGGATTCGTGCGATAGGCTTCGGCGATCGCCTCGGCGAGCGTTTGACTATGAGCTGGCGCCGCGACCGCGAGCGCAATGGCCGAAGCGAGGAATGCCGTAGATCCGATCCGCATCGGTTATAACCGGAAGATATCGTTGGAGCTGCATCCAAGACGGGTTGCTGCCTCGCGCATGGCGGCAAATCCTCTCAGATGGAAATGCCGGGTGCGCGCCCTGTCGCCGGGACGGATAGCCACGAGGCTTGCGCGTTGAACCTCGTCGACCGGGATCCATATCCAGCCGCCCGTCACGTCATCGAGGTCAGGGCTGTCGATCTTCACGCCTGCGGCGATCAGTGCGGCGCTGCGATCCTGCCAACGAACCGGCGCCCCGCCGTCTACACGATACCATGCGGCCAGCGTGTCGTGACGATGACCGACGAAGAAGCCAACAGCGCCGGGCTGGTAGCGCATATGATGATTGGTCGAGGAGAGCCGGCAAGCGATCTGGCCCGTGAAACGGTCATCCCTAATTACAAGCCGCCACCCATCCTGGCTGAACGCACGCTTGGCGAACGCCGGCGACGGCGCAAGCGTTGCCGCCGCAACCAGGATGAAGCCGAACGGGATCCCTGCAATCTTCACCTCGTGCCTTTCCTCCGATGTTCCTGACGCTTGCCGATCCGTCGTCAGCGTTCCCGCCCTGCCTCATCCAGTGCCTGGGTCACTGGCGAGAGCAGATATTTGATGATCCGGCGTTCGCCTGTCTTGATCTCGGCCTGGACGGCGAGGCCCGGTCCGATCGGTTGATCGCGGCCAGCGATGCGCAGCGTCTTCTGGTCGAGCCGGATCCGTGCCGCATAGACCAGCGACGGCTGCGGGGCTCGTTGCGGCGGCTGGCCTGGCGCGGGTTGCTGCGAGTTTTGCTCGATCGCATCCCTGCTCACGCTCTCGACCCGACCCTGGATCAAGCCGAAGTCGGTGAAAGGGAACGCCTCAAGCTTGATCCGGACCGGCTCGCCCTCATGGACAAAGCCGATATCCTTGTTCGCGATCATCACGTCGACCGCGACTTCGCTGTCGTCGGGTACGATCACCATCAGCGGTTGGGCCGGCTGCACGACGCCGCCGACTGTTGCGATCGCAAGCTGCTGCACGGTGCCGTCGACGGGCGCACGCAACTGCTGAAAGATTCGGCGCTGTCCTGCCTTACGGAGATCCTGTGCGGCCAGCGCGGATTTGTCGCTCGCGTCGCTGAGTGCGGTGACCGCGTCCTTGCCGAAGGTTTCGCGCAGCTTCTGTATCTGCGCATCGATATTGGCGATCGCCGCGCGCGCTTTGGCGGCATTGGCCTGCTGGACGTCGATATCCTTGACGTGTTCGATGCGCGACTGCTGATATTCCGCGAGCTTCAGCCTGGAATAATAGCCCTTGGCGAGAAGTTGCTCCCGGGCATGGATCTGCTCGTCGATGAGCGGCAAGGTTTCCTGGAGCTTCGAAACCTCGGCGAGCGCGCCGGCCAGGTTTGCGGCTTCCTCGGCGCGGTTCTGCACGAGGCCTGCGCGCTCCGCTTCATATTGAGCGATCGCGGTTCGCACGAAACGGTCCTGGGTTCGCACCACGTCCGCCGGCGTGCCGGGCGGGGCCCGGAACGTGTCGGACCCGTCGGTGAGATGGGCCAGCAGCGCATCGTTGCGCGCAGCGATGATGTCGGCCGACAGCCTGGCGCGACTTGCCTGCGCCTCATCGGCGCGAACCAGCGTCGGGTCGAGCTCGACCAGCAACTGGCCCTTGCGGACGTGCTGCCCATTGCGGACATAGATCGCACGGACCGAGCCGATCTCGAGTGGCTGGATGACCTTGACGTTGCTCGCCGGCACGACCTTGCCGCTTGCCACCGCGACGACATCGACCTTGCCGATACAGGCCCACACGATCGCGATCGTGAACAGGCTGCACAGCATCCAGAGCAGCACGCGCATGCCCGGGCTTGCGGGCTTCTCGATGATCTCGAGCGCGGCCGGCAGGAATTCATGATCGGATCGCGGCCTGACCTGCTTGTCCGCCTCGTTCTGCCGGGACCAGGATTCCCTCAGGATCGACCAATGGCGTGCGAGCGTCGGGAAGCGCCGGCCGATGGCCTCGCCGATCATGCGGCGATTCCCATCTGCTTGGCGTACAGCTGGGCATAGCGACCGCCTGTCCGGAGCAGTTCGTCATGATTGCCCTGTTCGGTGATCTCGCCGGCCTCGACGGTCACGATGCGGTTGCACTGGCGAACCGCGGACAAGCGGTGGGCGATGATGATCACCGTGCGGCCGGTGGCGATCTTGCGCAGATTCTCCTGGATGATCTCCTCGCTCTCGGCATCGAGCGCGGAGGTCGCTTCGTCGAGGATCAGGATGCGCGGATCGCCGACCAGCGCGCGGGCGATTGCCATGCGTTGGCGCTGACCGCCCGACAGGTTGTTGCCGCGCTCGTCGATGATCGTGTCATAGCCATGAGGAAGGGCGAGAATGAAATCATGCGCACCCGCGAGCGTGGCGGCGGCCATGACCCGTTCCATCGGCAGCGTGGGGTCGCTGAGCGCGATATTCTCCCGCACCGATCGGTTGAAGAGTATGTTCTCCTGGAGCACCACGCCGATCTGGCGCCGGAGCCAGGCCGGATCGACAAGCGAGAGGTCGACGCCGTCGACCAGCACTCGTCCTTGTTCGGGGATGTAGAGGCGCTGGACCAGCTTGGTGAGGGTCGATTTGCCGGAGCCGGACGGCCCGACGATCCCCAGCATCTCGCCGGCGGCGATGTCGAGGCTGATCCCGCGCAGCGCCTCGGGCGCGTCGGGACGATAGCGGAAGCGGACCTTGTCGAACTGGACGCGGCCCTTGATCGGTGGAAGCGCCGCGCGGTTCGGGTTGTGTTCGGGTTCGGTCGGCGTGTTGAGCACGTCGCCCAGCCGATCGACCGAGATCCGGACCTGCTGGAAATCCTGCCACAGCTGGGAAAGGCGAAGGATCGGGGCGGAGACGCGGCCCGACAGCATGTTGAAGGCAACCAGCGAACCGACGCTCAAATCTCCGGCGATCACCGCCTTTGCCCCGAAATATAGGATCGCGACCGTGGTCAGCTTCGAGACCATCTGAATAAGGTGGTTGCCCCATGTCGCGAGCGTCGCGACCTGGAAGCCGGTACCGGTATAGCCCGCGAACTGGCGTTCCCATTTGTCGCGCATCTGTGGCTCGACCGCCATCGCCTTCAGGGTACCGATGCCGGTAACCGTCTCGACCAGGAACGCCTGGTTCTCCGCGCCGCGCTTGAACTTTTCGTCGAGCCGCCGGCGCAGGATGGGGGTGATCACGACCGAGATGACGACATAGACCGGAATGGATAGCACCACGATCAGCGTCAGCAGCGGGCTATAGAGGAGCATCACGGCGAAGAACACGATCGTGAAGAACAGGTCGAGCACCACCGTGACCGAGTTCGAGGTCAGGAATTCGCGGATGCGGTCAAGCTCGCGCACGCGTGCGACGCTGTCGCCCACGCGACGTGCCTCGAAATAACTGAGCGGCAGGTTGAGCAGATGACGGAACATCTGCGCGGAGAGTTCAGCGTCGACCCGGTTGGTTGTGTGGGCGAACAGCCAGTTGCGCAGGCCCGAGAGCATCGTCTCCCAGGTCAGCACGACGGCGAGACCGATTGCCAGCACGTCGAGCGTCGTCATTGACTGGTGGACCAGCACCTTGTCGATGACCAGCTGGAAGAAGATCGGGCTGACGAGCCCCATGACCTGAAGAAAGAACGAGGCCACCAAAACGTCGCGCAAGGGGCGGCGATACCTGACGAGCGCCGGGATGAACCAGCTGATGTCGAAGGCGCGAGAGACGCCGGCGATCTTCTCGCGCGAGGTGAGCAGCAGGACTTCCCCGCTCAGCCGGTCGCGGGCCTCAGCCTGGCTCCAGATGTCCGGCCGCTCGGCGCCTGGCCGTTGGACAAGGAACCGTGGTTCATCGCCTTCGGTATCTGCCTTGAGCAGGATGATCGAGCTGCCGTCCGCGCAGGCGGCGATCGCCGGCAAGGGGAGCTTGACCAGGTCGCCTGTCGTTGCGAGCCGGGTCTTGGCTACGAGGCCGAGTTTCCTGGCCGTGCGTGTGAGGTCGGCATAGGTATAGGGCGCATCACCCTTGCCACGGTCGTGTGCGATCTGCTGCGGCTCGGCGGAGACACCGAGGAACTTCGCCAGCAGGATGAAGCAGACGAGCGCGGTATCGAACGACGGCTGAACCGGGACGGGATCGCCCTTATCCTGTTCAGCTTCAATGGTGATCGTCATGGAGCGCCAGCACGGAAAGCGATGAGGAGAACCGGGAGCGCCGGCATTCGGATCGAACGGCCGGCGCCCGGGGAGGGGGTAGGGCGCCGGCCGGCCGGGCGGCGCGCTAGCCTGCGCGAGACAAGGCTAGCGCGCCGTCGGCTTAGTTGACCGTCTCTTCCTCGCGCCTTGCTTCCGCGACCTTTTTGGGCGCCATGCGGGCGAGCGTCTCGGAGTCGACCAGTCTGGTGATGATCGGATGGAGCCTCAAATCGCCATCCTTCACGACCTGCCGGAAATTGGCGATCACACTTGTCGTTGCCTTGGGGTTGGGTGCGATCACATCAAGGAGCCAGTTGATGCTCCCCGAATTCCATTCCTCAGCCTTCAGGCGGATCGGGAAGACGCCGGCCTTGATCTGGTCGCGGATCGTCGCATCGACCGACTCCGATACGCTGGCCCAGATCGCGACGCCGGCGACATCGGCAAGCACATTTTGCGCCGCATCGGATGGATAAGCGATCGCGATGCGATCGGCGATCAGCGGCTCGAGCACCAGATGCTGGAGATCGTCGAGCGACTGCCGCCGGTAGCGCGGCAGCATCATCATCGCCATCACGACCTTGCCGAAACTCTCGCGGACATGGGAGCGCATCGTCGCGATCTTCTTCGCAACCTCGGGATCGAGCTGGGGATTGGCGGGCGACTCGACGCCATTGGCGCCGCCGTTGAGCATCGGCGATTCCTCCGATTTGGATGAAGTTACTTTCGCACTCGTTTCTTTCGACACCACACTACCCCCTAAATCATAACAATAACAGCAGACAAATCTGAAATTGCCATCAGACCGCCCGTGGGACCGCAGGATAAATAGCAATTTAACTTAAGTGTCACAGCTCGCCGAGCACTCTGTGCGTCATTCGATTCTCCCTAGAGTGTTGCTGGTTTCAAAGGGAAATCAAGCGCAATCTCAATATAAAGCCAAATTGGCATCAATATACTGGCTTGCGGCAGTCGGCGCTCGTGATAGCGTGTGCGATTGAGGGGGCTCGGAATGACGGCACTAAGAGATCGCTGCGGCACGCTTTTCACGCAACAACGTTTGCAACACCGAGGGTCGGCTCGTAGCCATGCGTCATCTAATCGTGGACTCATCCCTTTGCGGCGCAAAGTCTCCCGTGGGTTCACGGCTTGATGTCACGGCGCAGACTGTTAGGCGCGGCGACCCGAGGAAGTACTGCGCTGCTGGTGAGCGGCGGCGTCGCTGCCGTGCTCGGCGGATGTTCACTTTTACCCGCCTCGTATCGTTTCCGTATGAGGGTCGACGCAAATGCGTCCACGGGCTCTGTGTCAGGATCCACTGTATGTGAGGTCACTGCATTCAAGGTCGCGCGTGTCCTTTCAGAAGAGCGGGCAGGCGGCGGAGGCCTGCGCGGCGAGGCATTGGTGCTGGATTTGCCAGGGCGCCGAGTGTTCGTCCTGTTAACTATTAGTGGCGAAGGCTTCGACCTAGAACCCGCTGTAACCAGAGCACTGTCTGGCGGGAAGCGGCCGGCCAACGTGGACGAATATGTCGCGGCAGTGCGCTCGTTAGGCAGTTGGTTTGGCAGCGCCAAAGCTGACCTACCGCGTGTCGATTGGCCACTTATGGTCGCTTTTCGAGATGCCCGCGACGCGAGAAGCATGGAGCGAGTCAATCCTGCAGAGATTGGCGTACGGCGGATTTCGCTCGAAACGACCAACGATGCGATCACGACCGGCATCGACGAAAAACTGCCGTGGCTCCAGGCGGCTGAGAAGTTTCGGTACAACGGAACACCCGCCGGAGAGCTTTATCCGCTTCCGGCGTGGGACTTCAGGAGTGGCACGAAATGAGCAACGACAATCAGAACGCGGAAGCGGCGATGACATGATGGCGCGTCGGGAAGCGTTTTGGGCCTTGGTCGGTGGGTTGACGATGCTCACCGGCTGCGGCCCGCTGTCCCCGCCGCAGTATCGCTTTCGCATGACGGTAGAGGTCGCGACGCCGCAGGGGATGAAAACGGGTTCATCAGTATATCAGGTTTGGGCTTACACCAATACCGCCAAGGTGCTGCCCGAGGAACATGCGCGCGACTGGGGCGTCAAGGGCGAGGCGGTGGTGATCGATTTGCCGACGGGCCCTGTGTTCGCGCTGATGAAGACCGGGGATCCGCTCCGGAGTGATCTGGCGCAGATGTCCATGGCGGCGCTCGATCCGCAGTTCAAGAATGACATCGTTGAAAGCGCGGGCCGGATTGCAGGGCGCTGGACTAAGGCGCGGGCCGACGTGCGCCGTGAGGATTGGCCGGTAATGGTACGTTTTCGGGACATTAACGATCCAAGGAGCGTCGAAAGAATCGATCCTGTGGCAATTGGGGTGAAACGCGTTGTGGTCGAGACCACGAGCGACCCGGTGACCATCGGGATCGAGAAGCGGCTTGATTGGCTCAAGGGTATTGATGGCTCGCTTACGCGCCGATTGTCGGCGCCAGATCCAACTAATCCTCCTTTTAGTGCTCAAATAAACACTCAATTTTTTTCTACGGAGATCAGTCATGCCCAACGATCCAAAGACTGACTTGATCTATGCCATTATGGCGATGGACGCCTATAATCGCGGCTATGGGGCAGGCATCAAAGGTCTTGGGGAAATTGGGTCGCTCGGAAACTGGGATATCTTAACGACTTCAACGGATGAGTTCGGCCAAAGGGCGCTCAACGCCGGTTTCTATGCGGTCGCTTACCGGAACGCGGTCACGGGTGAGACAATAATCTCGTATCGTGGGACAGATGCGAACATCGTTAATCCGCTTGGCGATGAAGGTAGTGATATCCTTAACGGCTACGGACTTGCGGTCGGCGACATCAATGCGCCGCAGGCGATACTGGCCGCACAATTTTACGATTCGGTCGTACAGGCTGCGGGAGGCGGAACAGTCACGACGACTGGGCACTCGCTTGGTGGTGGGTTAGCCGGTTACGTAGCTGCTGTCGCCGGCGGTCGCTCCGTGCTCTTCGATAATATGCCGTTCGGTATTGCCGCAATGCTGAAGGCTCAGCAATTGGGTATTACCGCACAGATCGGCAAGGCTAGCAGCTATTCTGTAGAGGGCGAATTTCTCTCCGATGCGCGGTCGGGGGATCTTCAAAAAGCGATTGGAAGCGATCTCAGTCTTTTGCCATTCAATGATGCTTGGCAACAACTCGGTAACGATATCGGCGACCTGACACGACAGTTTGAGCAGCCAATTAGCAAATATCCGGCATTTGACCCGGGGGACGATGCGCTTGGCATGTTTCAACGTCACTCCATGGATCTTCTCGTCGCACTGCTGTGGGCAAAAGCCGAGAACGAAACCGATTGGCAAGGTGCCTCGGAGGGGCTGTGGACCGCATTCTTTGATGCGCACATCTCCAACACACTTTCGAGTGCACAGGATATTAGCGGTCGTAGCGATGCGAACGCAGTTCTGCGCGATGCTATTGCGTATTCGGCGATTGGCCCATCATCGCAGTCAGATGCCAAACCCTTCGGCGACACCGCAATTTGGTCGATGTTCAACGACGCTGGCGAGTTGGGTAGGATTTTATCCGATCCCCATTCCAGTTTTTTCGAGAATACGGTTACGTTTCGGAGCAACGGGTTCTTCTCGGATCCGACGAAGATTGATGTCAAGCAATGGCTTGCCGACATCTCTGTCCAATATGCCGGCGCGCTGGCCCTCAATGATGTGGAGCAGGTGGAAGGAGGGAGGGTTTCGACTCCGTCCGGTGCCGTCGACGTGCGCCAGGGGGTACTTGCTCTCAGTGAGAACGACAGCATCCTTTCAATCGATCTGTCGAGCGTGCTCTGGAAGGATGCGCTGAAGGGAAAGGATCCACTGGAGGCAAGTGCGGTTGATCCCATCGACGCTGGCAAGTTTCGGGAGTTGTACTTCAAGCAGGGGGTGGGTGACACTCTCGATGGAATTCTCAACCGCCTCGGAGTGTCGACTCCTGACGAATTAGCAAAGAAATTCTGGAAGGCCACCGATGGTCATGTGATTGATCGGTTCACGGTTTTGACCACGGACCAGCAGGGTGGCGATTTCACGATCGCGCCTCGCAGCTATGACGCGCCCGTAGTCTTGGGCGACCAGGCGCACGTCGACATGTTCGTGGCCTCGACGGGCGATGATCACATTACCGGAACATCCGGACACGATATCATCATCGGCAATGGCGGATCGGACGACATCGACGCCGGCGCGGGCAATGACATCATCCTCGCGAGTGGCGGCATTGGATCCTCGGTTCGTGGTGGCATTGGTCGCGATTTCATCGTCAACACTTCAATCCGCGGCGAAATCTGGGGTGACACTGAAAGCGGCTACTATGAAAAACTGCTATTCGATGCTGACGGGAATCCGTTGCTCAATGCCGACGGGAGCCAACAAACCGCGCTCGCCAAGGTTGAAGATAGCGAGGCGAATTCGGATCTCTTCTGGTTTGCACCCGACGTTACGATCAAGGATGCCCAGGTTCACGATCGCCTCGTCTTTCAGGGTATTGCCCTGACGGGCGGTGATCGCAACCCCGCTTATAGCTTTGCTTTGGGTGGTGCTATCTCGTCCGTGGCAAGTGGGTCGCTCAATGCGTTCGGCTTTGGAAATGCTTTGGCAGGGGCTATTGGCGGTGCCGCAGCGGCGGCGGGAATATTCTTCGATAAGCTGTTACCCTTTATCGTCTACCAGTTCACACCCACCGGGGTCGACGAAGACGGAAATCAGGTTGGTACGCTCAAGATCGGGAACATCTTCACCGGTCTCGACAGATTGATCAACGGAACCCCTTCCGGAGGCGCATCGAACCCTGATCTACAAGGGGTTATGGTCGTCGAAAACTTCAAGATGGAGAAGAGCTTCTGGGGTTATGAGCAGGCCGCACTTGCCGAGAATGGCACACTTGGGATGTCGTTCAAGGAAGTAAACCCGCTGGACCTTGCTCTGGCGGTAACGGGGCCGCTTCTTCGTGCGAGCCTATTGACCGCTGGCCAAGCTATTGTTCTGCAATCTCTGCTTCAAATTGACTATATAGTTGGTTTCACAAGTGCCCTCGCCAGCAGAGCCAAAACCGCTCGCTGGTTTGAAGATGGCGATCCGCTCATCATCGATCTTGACGGCGATGGCATCGAGACGACGAGCCTGGATGGATCGAAGGTCTACTTTGACGTCGACGGAGATGGGTTCGCCGAGCGCACTGGTTGGCTGAAGAGCGATGATGGCTTCCTGGTTCTCGACGCGAATGGCAACGGTCGGATCGACAGCATCGCAGAAATGTTCGGCGGTGTCGGCGCATCTGGATTTGCCGAGCTCGCATCCTACGACACCGATGGCGACGGTCGGATCACTGTCGCCGACGCTGTTTGGGGAAGCTTGCAAGTTTGGCGGGATCTGAATGGTGATGGCATCACCGAAGATGGCGAACTCAAGTCACTGAATGATCTCGGCATCGTTTCCCTTGGCGTTACGAGTAATTCCCTTGATCTTACCACGCCGCAAGGCACCCGGCTGACCGGCTATGGCGACGTCACATTGTCAAACGGCAGCGTTCGGCGAATGTTCGACGCGGCCTTTGCCTCGAGCGATGTAGATACACGCTATGCTGGTGAGAGCGGCCAGGCCGCTTGGCAGTCGGACCAGACGATCGATGCCAAAGGTTTCGGCACGATCACCAACCTCTCAGTCGCGACGGCCAACGATATCAGCCTAGCCAAGCTGGTGGCAGATACGGCCGCGGGCATGACCAGCACCAATCTGAAGGACTTGGTCGGCCAGGCCGGTGCAGTGCTCGGCGCGTGGGGCCAGGCGCTCGAACAGACGCGTGAGTTGATGCCCGTGCTAGTGGCCGTCGATGCGCAGGGGAAGGCGACTCTCGTGGACCGCGGTGTCTACGTCGAGGACGCTCAAGGTGGCTATTGGACGCTCGCCTCGGGTGCGCCGGTGCTCGATGCACAGGGGCACGCGATCACGCGGGCAACGTTGCAGGACGTGTTGGCCCAAGGTGCTGGCTGGCACCTCGAACAGACCTGGTCGCCCTCCGATCGCGCCTCCGCGCTTCAGTTCCGGGACGATGCGCCCTATCTGGTCAAGATCGTGGACGGCCGTGCGGTCGTGCTCGATTATGGCATCAAGCAATCCGACGGCAGCTGGAAGCTCGCCTCCGATCCGAACACCAGCTACGCCTCCAAGAACGATATCCTCGCGCTCGGCCACCCCACCGGCACGGAGTGGCGCAGCGAGGAGATCGGCTTCAACCCCTATGCGAACCTGCCTGTCGACCGGATCGGCGTCCGCATCACCGACGGCGTGGTGGTGGATTATACCGTCCAAGTCACCGACCAGGATGGCACCTTCTATGTCTGGGCACGCAATCTCGACCGCGCGCTCCAGCTCGAATGGAAGACCGGCGACAGCCGCGAGTTCAACCTGCGCAACTACGCGGTCGATTTCGACCACCTGGATGAAGTCGGATCGACCGACGATTCCGCCTATCGCGTCGAGATCATGACCCCTGGCGAATTCCAGTTCGCGACGTCGCTCGGGGGCATCGACTTCCGGCCGGAGATCCTCTCGGCGACGCTCGATAACACGACTGGTCATATCGACTATGCCGTCAATCAGACGGGCAGCGCCAATCTCTCTACCGATCCTAACAATTATATTTCGGGCATCAGTGCGGTCATCGACCTGCTCCAGCCGGTCATGCAGCAATATATCACGGCAAGTAGGCGCTTCGCGGTACGCCTAGCGCTTCAGGGTGGCCTAAAGGGCTTCGCGCAGGGCATCACCTATGACGTCGCGTCCGACAGCTATCGCCCGACGACCAATCGCGAACTCGCACCGCTCTTCGAAGCCATCTTCGCCAGCGCGCCGACATCGAACACCAACGATGCGGTCCTCGACTATCTGACTAACTGGAACGAAATTCTCTCGCAGATCTACCCTGATTACCATCCCTCGGGCGACGGCAATGTGCTTGGCGGCGCGCTTACCGTCGACCAAGCCTTCATCTTCCAGATGCTGTTGCCGGCGTTCGAGAATATCGGCGTCGACCTCGACATCCAGGGCGTAGCCCATGCGCTCTCGATCGACGAGACCAGGATCATCACCCACGGCGCCGGTGATACCACCGTCAACGGTACAGGTGGCACAGACTTCTTCTACATGACGGGCGGCGACCAGACGCTTCAGGGTGGGTTCGGGGCGGACTATTATTTCGTCGGCAAGAATTCCGGCAACGATGTCATCTACGACCAGGACGCCGGCGATGCGGATGAGCTACGCTTTACCGACGTGATGTCGACCGATGTTACGGCCCGGCGCGATGGCCAGGACCTGATCCTGACGTTCGGCAATCGCACTATCCGCGTGCGTGACCAGTTCCTGGGCGAACTCAACGATTATCTCACCAACGGCACACAGCTGGATAGCGGAGTCAACGCGATCGTCTTCGCTGATGGCGTGGTCTGGGATCGCACGCGTCTCGCTGTTGAGGTTGTCGACAAAGCTAGAGCCGCGGGAGCCTACGACGATCCCATCATCGGTTCAGGCACGGGGGACGTGCTCTGGGGTGGTAAGGGTAATGATTATCTGTCCGGCGGCGCTGGCGGCGACTTCTACATCTACGAACGCGGCGATGGCCAGGATGTCATTGATGATGAGGGCACGTTCTCGTTCGGACCGGTCAAGGCGGGCATCGATTTCCTGCAATTCAAGGGCGATATCACGGCAGACGACCTCCGCCTGATCCGCGATGGCGCAAGCGAAAATCTCAAGATCGTTATCCTCGACAAGGACGGCAATCCGACCTCGGACACGATCGAGATCGTCGGCCAGTTCGGCGGCGTGCGGCTCAATCTCGGGATTTTCTCGGATGCGCTGGGCGGCAATGCCGGGCTCGATTATGTCGCGCCCAATCTCATCGAACGCTTTGTATTCGATGATGGCACGAGCCTCGACTTCACCCAGATCGTCGAGCAGGTGCTCGCCAATGCCAAGACCGATGGCAACGACGCCATCTATGGCATGCTCAACGACAACACCCTCGATGGCGGCAAGGGCGACGACTACCTGACCGGTCTCCAGGGCTTCGACACCTACATCTATGGCAAGGATTACGGCCAGGATGTGATCGAGGATAACGATCTCTCCTCGTCACTTTTCGGTCCCAAGGACGACCTGCTCAAATTCACTGACGACCTGCGCTGGACCGATTTCGACTTCCTGCGCGCCGGCGCGTCCGACACGCTGACCCTGCAGGTGAAGGGCACCACCGACCAGGTGATTCTCAAGGATTTCCTCGAGGAAATCTTCCTCGTCGGCTATGTGAACCTCATTGAGAACATTCAGTTCGCCGACGGCACGCAATGGTCGTACCTGCAACTGCTCCAGCACTATGTCGACATCGCCAAGACCGCCGGCGACGATCATATCTATGGCTTCGAGGGCATCCGCGATGCGATCGACGGCGGTGCCGGCAACGACATCCTCGAAGGCCTGAGCGGCGACGATCGCTACGTCTTCTCGCGCGGCTATGGCCATGACACGATCATCGACACGTCCGGCGACGAAAGCGTCCAGATGCTGGGCCTGTCGTCGAGCGACGTCACCTTCACCCGCACCGCGCTAGACCTTATCATCACGATCAAGGATACCGGCGAGCAGCTGGTGCTGCAGAACCAGTATGTGCGCGACGACGGCCAGCATGACGCCGTCGAATATTTCGAGTTCACCGACCGCACGATCAGCTTCACCGACGTCAACCCGGAGGACCTCGACCTTGTCGGGACCAATGGCGACGACACGATCACCGGGTCCGACTTCGGCGAGCTGCTCGATGGCCGCGGCGGCAACGATACGCTGATCGGCGGCGATGGCGGCGATCGCTACAAGTTCGACATCGGCTATGGCGACGATGTCATCGTCGACCATCGCAAGCGCGCTTATTGGCCGGATCGGCCTGGCGCCAACGTGCCCGTCGATGATGTCGTCGAGTTCGGTCCCGGCATCACCCGCGACAACATCGTCTTCACCAAGAGCGGCAACGATCTCGTCATCACGGTGTTGAGTGAGCAGGGCATCGCCTTCCCGGATAGCTTGCGGATCCGCAACCAGTTCCTGAGCGTCGAGGATGCGGTCGAGAAGTTCAAATTCTACGACGGCAGCGTCATTACGCTGCGCGATATCGAACAGCTCCTCCAGATCGAGGGCGGGAACAGCGCCGATAACATCATCACCGGCATTCTCGACCAACCCAATGTCCTGGATGGCCGCCAGGGCGACGACACGCTGATCGGCGGCAACAAGGCCGACACCTATGCCTTCAGCGCGGGCTACGATCTCGACCGGATCGAGGAGCGTCCCGATCAGGCCGGCGTCATCGACAAGGTCGTGTTCGGATCGTCGGTCGAGCGCGAGGATGTCCGCTTCCGCCGCAACGGCAACGATCTGATCGTCGATCTCGGCAACGGCACCGATGCGCTCACCATCGTGGGCGGTCTCGCCAACACGCGCATCGAGGAATTCCTTTTCGCCGACGGCTCGACGCTCAAGCTCGACGAAGCGACCAGCTTCACTGGCGACGATGGTGTCACCGTTTCGCTCGCCTCGGTCTATGATCGGCTGCTGACCGGCACGGCCGGCGACGATGATCTGGTCGGCTTCGATAATCGCGACGATACGATCGCCGGCGGCGCCGGTTCCGACGCGATGGCGGGCGGTCTCGGCAACGACACCTACAAGTTCGGGCTCGGCGACGGCAGCGACAGCGTCTACGACACCGGCGGCATCGACCAGATCGTCTTTGGTGACAATGTGACGCAGGATCGCGTCACCTTCGCGAACGTCGATGGCGACCTCATCATCACGCTCGCGACGGGAACCGACAAGCTCGTGATTCTCGGCGGCTACAAGAATACGCCGGTCGAAAATTTCGTGTTCGCCGACGGCATCAGTCTGTCGATCACCGACATCCGCACCAATCTTGCGACCTCAAGCGAGAATGGCGGTCAGGATATCCTCGACCTGCGCGATCTTGCCGCCAATATCGAGATCGGCGCCGGGCGCGGCAACGACCGTATGATCATGGCGAATGGGAGCACGCTGCTCATCAATCCCGGTGACGGCTTGGACCAGGTCGAAATGCCGGCTGGTGTCACCGATGCGATCGTCAGCTTTACCGGCGCCGGGGCGTCCGGCGCGAAAGTCCGCCTGTCGACGCTCAATAGCAACGACCTTATCATCACCTTCCCGGCCACCGGCGACCAACTGACCGTTGTCGGTGCTTTGGGGTCTGGGGCGACGCCGCGCTTCCAGTTCGCCGACGGCAGTATCTGGGACAAGGCCGCGCTCGTGCAGCATGCGGTGGACGACCAGGCGAGCGACAATGGCGATATCATCCTCGGCAGTTCGCTGGCCGACATCATCACCGGCGGCCGCGGCGACGACCAGCTGCGCGGTGGCGCGGGTGACGACACCTATGTGTTCACGATCGGCGACGGCCGTGACGTCATCGATGACGCGAGCGGCAACGACACGCTCAGGGTCGTCGGCTACCGCCCGGACGAGATCAAGGTCGCGCGCACCGCGCCCGATCGCCAGGAACTGGTCCTCCTGCTCGGTGACGAGGGCGATCAGGTCGTGCTGCGCTACGATAATGGTTCGGGCGTGGACTCCGTCCTTTTCGGTGACGGCACGCGCCTGTCGCGCGATGCGCTGTTCGCGCTTGCCGATGCGTCTGGCCACGATGGCGACGATCGCGTGGTCGGAACTGGCAGCGGCGAGACGCTTGGCGGAGGACGCGGCGACGATGTGCTGATCGGCAATGGTGGTGCGGACGTCTTCCTGTTCAATCGCGGCGACGGAATCGATCGCATTGAGCCCGGCAGCAATGTCGACGGACTTGCCACCTTGCGCTTCGGCGATGGGATCGCCCTTGAGGACGTGGTCGCGAAGCGCGATGCGGACGGCAATCTCGTTCTCTCGATTGCAGGCACGCTCGACCGCGTGGTGCTGGTCGACCCGGCAGGTGACCTTGATCCCATCGTCGGGACCATCCAGTTCGCCGATGGACGCACGAAGACCTTCTCGGCCTATGCGCTGGAGGCGCTCGCGACCGATGGCGACGATCACATCGTCGTTCCCTCCTCCAAGGCAGCGAACGGCAGTTGGGTCGGTGCCGAGATTTATGGCGGGCTTGGGAACGATCATATCGAGGGCGGCCGCGGTGCGGATGTCATCACCGGTGGCAAAGGCGACGATCTCCTCGAAGGCGGGGAAGGTGTCGACACCTATTGGTTCGAGCGTGGCGATGGACAGGATGTTGTGTCCGATCGCGGAGCCGGTAGTGACGGCGCCGACCGGTTGCGGTTTGGCGCGGGGATCACGTCTGCCGAGATCCATGTAGCGGCCTCGGGCGCCGATCTTGTCCTGACGCTTGGCTCGACGGGCGACCGTGTGACGCTGAAGGATATGCTGGCGTCCAATCCCGGCGGGCAGGATCTGGGCATCGAGCAGGTTGTTTTCGCCGATGGTACGACCTGGTCACTCGCTGATCTTCTCGCACGTGCCGGCGTGGGCAGCGACGGCGATGACCGTCTCGACCTGAGCGCGGTCGGCGACACGCCGCTGACCATCATCGGCGGGCGCGGCGATGATTATCTCGCCGGGAGTTCGGGCGACGATGTCTACCGCTTCAACGCGGGCGATGGCCGCGACACGATCGCAGAGGTCAACAACGGAGCCTCCAACGACACGATCGAGCTCGGCGCGGGCCTTGGCCGTAGCGATCTGGTTGTCGTTCAGTCGGGGAACGATCTGATCCTGCGTTTCTTCGGTCGCGATGATCGGATCACCATCCTCGACGGCGCGCGCGCCGATCGTTCGCCGATCGAGCAGATCCGGTTCGCCGACACGACGCTGCTGAGCGCGGCCGACCTGCGGGCGGCAATGGTGAGCGCGACCGCTGCGGAAGCGTTGCTCAGCCCGTCGACCGGCACCGATCCCTTTGCAGCGCCGATCTTCACCGGCGGGGATTTCGGGGATAGCGGCGGCTCCACCGGAACGGGCGGAGGCACTGGAGGGTCCGGTGGGACCGGGGGCGGCGGCGGCACTGGTGGGGAGACCGGCGGCGGCACGTCGACCAATCCGCCGTTCCCGATCACCGGTATCGATTGGACCGGCACCGAAGGCGAAGACGTCGAATATGGCACCGACGGTAATGACCGCCTCGATGGCGGTGCGAGCAATGATACCTTGTATGGCGGGCTCGGTGACGATGTTCTGATCGGCGGCACCGGCGACGACATTCTTGACGGTCAATGGGGGAAAGCCGTTGTCGACGGGGGCGACGGCAACGACCAGATCATCATCGGCAATATCGCCTATTACAGTTCGATCCTCTTTGAAGGCGTTACGGCAACCGGAGGCAGCGGGCAGGACACCTACGTCATTCGGCCGCCCTATGATGTGGGCGCCAACCCGTTCGGGCTGCCCACGCAATATGACGCGGCGGCAACCAGCGTTGTCACCGACTTCCAGGCCGGCGCCGGCGGCGACCTCATCCAGTTCCAGAATATCGACGAGTGGCTGAACGAGACCCAGCGGGTCCAGATCGACTTTCCGATCGATCAGGTGTTCGCGATCCAGGATGGCGCTGACGTGGTCATCCGCTTCTATTATGACGATGGGCGCACGCTCGATCTGCTCCGCCTGACCAACGTCGACGGAGCGGACCTCACCACCGGCAATCTGCCGCAATTCGCCGGGCGCGAAGAGCTGGTCTCGGTCGTCTATAATCTGACGGGCACCAGCGGTGACGATATCCTGACCGGCGGCGGGCTTGCCGACCGCCTCGATGGCGGCGCCGGCAACGACCAGCTGTCAGGCGGTTCGGGCGGACGCGACGTGCTGATCGGTGGCGACGGGAACGACATCCTCACGCCTAGCCAGACGGGTTCGAACACGCTCGACGGTGGCGCAGGCGATGACGAGTTCATCCTGTCGAACACCACCGGCGATAACGTCGTCACCGGCGGTGCCGGAAGCGATACGATCCGCGTCGCGGTTGGAAGCGGCAGCTATCCCTTCAACAGCGTGACGGACTTCCAGGCTGGTGCCGGCGGCGACCGCATCGCGGTCGACCTCGCGCCCGGTGTCTCGGGCGCGCTTCAGCTGGTCCAGCAAGGCGCCGATACGCTCATTGTCTTCGCCGGCAATGAAGGGCTCTTCGAGCTGTTGCGGCTCGACGGAGTCGATGCGACCAGCCTCACGGCCGACAATTTCTCGGGCGTCGATTTCGGGCCGGCCGTTCCGCTGAACCTGACCGGCACCGACAGCGCCGACACGCTCACCGGCGGCTATGGCGATGACACGCTGATCGGCGGTTGGGGCGCGGACGTCCTCGATGGCGGCTTCGGAAATGATCACCTGGTGGGCGACGCGGCAACCGGGGAGCCGCCGTCCGCAGACGGTCCGAACCCGCTGATCGCGTATTTCGGTTCGGTCTCCAACGCCCTCGTGAATGGGCTGGGCGGCGATGCCGGCTTTGGCGAATTGGCCCAGGATGTTGCGGACGATCTCAACACCGATTTTGACATTCCTGCCGATTTCATGGGCGGGCAGATCGTCATCGACGGCGTGGCGGTCAGTTCGCTCACGGTCAATTCCAACGGCGTGCTCACGCTGGGCTCGCTGCAACTGGGCGTCTGGCCTCACGATGTCGACGAAAATGGCGGGCCGCTGACGCCGAGCGACGGCGGCAACAGCACGGGTGCCAACCGCGTCTGGCTGGACTTTGATGCCGCGACGGGCACGATCACCGTTACGTGGGACGACGTCGGCGCATACCCGCAGGGAACCGACCCCAACGCCTTCCAGATCCAGCTCAAGGCGCTGGGCGATGGCGATTTCGACGTGCTCTATCGCTATGAGCAGATCGACTGGAGTAATCCGTATGTGGCGAACGGCCCGTTCATTTCGACGGGCTTGGGCCAAATCTACCTGCCTTTCCCGACAGGCGGGGATACCGAGTTTGACACCGCCGACGGCAATCTCGGCGTCGCCGGCGTCTGGGGCGCGCAAATCCGCGGAGGCGTCGTCAATACCGGTGTACCAAGCGAGGACGATGTCCTGCTCGGCGGCGATGGCGACGATCTGCTCGAAGGCGGGCTTGGCGCGGATATTCTTTCCGGCGGCGCGGGCAACGATGTCCTGCGAGGCGGCGACGGTAACGACACCCTGTTCGATTCGGAAGGAGCGAACGATTTCGACGGCGGTGCCGGGGATGACCTGCTCTCGGGATTCTCGGTCAATGGCGCGGTTGATCAGCTGACGGGCGGTGAAGGCCGGGACACGTTCAGCCTGGTCGCCGACCAAGGCGGGGCGGTCCCTTCCGCGTTCAATGCGGCGATCGACGTCATCACCGATTTCACCGCAGGCGATGATGGCGACATCATCGACGCACCGTTCAACAGCGGCAACGGCAACCCCTTCCCGGGCAACACGGCTTTCCTCGTCTATGTCGAGCAGGACGGCGCGGATACGCTCGTCTCGATCGACCAGAATGACGGCAACGGCCGTTTTGCCGTTCTTCGCCTGACCGGCGTGGATGCCACGACGCTCACCCAAGCCAATTTCGGTGGTGCGAGTTTCGAGCTCATCGCGCCGCGCAATATCGCCGGCACGGACGGCATGGACCTTCTGACGGGCGGCGTCGCCGGCGATACGATCAATGGCGGCTACGGTGCCGACACGATCCGGGGCGGCGATGGCAGTGACCTGCTGATCGGCGATGACGGGGTCGCCAACCCGTCACCCATCGATCTCGCATCCTATTTCGGGTCCGTTACGAGCGCCCTCATTTCCGGCCTCGGCGGCACCGCGGGTTTTGGCGAGGCGGCGCTTGTGCCGTCGAGCCCCTATCAGAACGTCTATGTCGGCATCCCATCGGACTTCAACGGTGGTTCCTTCAAGGTCGGCAATAACTTCGTCGGCGGCCTGAACATCGACAGCTATGGCACCGTAACCATCGGCGACATGCGCCTTGAGGTCTGGCCGAACTATGCCGTCGATACCAGCGGCGGCGCGTTGACGCCGACGCCCGGAGGCAACAGCCAGGGCAGCAACCGCGTCTGGTACGATTTCGACCCCGCGACCAACACGATCACCGTGACCTGGGACGATGTCGGCAATGCGTCATCCAGGTCGACGCCGAGTGCCTTCCAGCTTCAGATCAAGCTGGTCGGCGAGAATGAGTTCGATGTCCTCTACCGCTATGAAGACCTGAACTGGTCCTCTTCTTACAGCGTTCCGCGGGTCTCGTTCGGGAACGATCTCGCCGCCGCCCTACCGATCGCTGACGGCACGCTTTCCCAGATCGATACGCTTGACGGCAATACCGGCACTGCCGGCGTCTGGGGCGCGCTCATTCGCAACGGATCGATCATCGGCGTCTCGACGAGCGAAGACGACACGATCTATGGCGATGCCGGCAACGACGAGCTGCGCGGCGGTCTCGGCAATGACATGCTGGATGGCGGGGCCGGCGATGACCTGCTCCTTGGCGGTGATGGCGATGACAATCTCCGCGACGACCAGGGCGCCAACATCCTCGACGGCGGAGCCGGCAACGATACCTTCTCGGGCTTCACCCTCAACGGCGAGAAGGATCAGCTCACCGGTGGCAGCGGCCAGGACAGCTACGTGCTGGTCGACAATGGCGGAGGCGGCGGACCGGTCGGCGTCGCAAGCATCGAGGGCGTGGCAGCCTTCTCGGCAAGCTTCACCGCGCAGGATCTCGCCGATGTTGACGTGATCACGGATTTCGAAGCCGGTGCAGATGGCGATGTTCTCGACGTGCCATATTCGGGCGGCGAGGTCGGGATCAGCTACCCGGTCTATGTCCAGCGTGATGGGGCGGACACGATCGTCTTCATCGATCGCGAGGATGGCAACGGCATCGTACCCGCTGTGCGCCTTGTGGGCATCGACCCCGCAGACCTGACGCGAGCCAATTTCAACGGCGCGCCATTCCAGTCGCTCGATCCGCTCAATCTCACCGGAACCGAGGGCGTGGACGTTCTCTACGGCGGAGGCGGCGACGACGTCATCAATGGCGGCTATGGCGCGGACACGCTCTACGGCCAGAATGGTGACGACACGCTGATTGGCGACAACGGCACACCCAATCCCTCGCCAATCGATCTCGCGGCCTATTTCGGTCCGCTGTCGAACGCGCTGGTCTCGGGGCTTGGCGGCGACGCCGGCTTCGGCGAAGCAGCGTTCCCGGCCTCGGCGCCCTATCAAAGCGTCGACGTCGACATTCCGTCCGATTTCAACGGCGGCAGCCTGATGATCGGGGGAGAGGCCGTCAGCCAGATCCATATCGACAGCTATGGCCCCTTGAGCATCGGTTCGCTCGGGCTGCAGATCTGGCCCTATTATGCGGTCGATACGAGCGGCGGTCCTCTGACCCCGACGCCGGGCGGCAACAGCCAGGGCAGCAACCGCATCTGGTACGATTTCGACGCGACGACTAACACGATCACCGTCACCTGGGACGACGTCGGCAGCTATTACGGGCATTCGACGCCAAGCGCCTTCCAGGCGCAGATCAAGGTTCTCGGCGACGATGATTTCGACGTCATCTATCGCTACGAGGACCTGAACTGGCCGGGCGGAATCTATTCTCCGCCAGCCCTTTCGATCAACGGGCTGTCGGTCAGCCTACCCATCGATCCGTCGCTCGCGACACAACTCGACAACCTGAACGGCAACGCCGGCGCTCCGGGTGTCTGGGCAGCGCAAATACGCAACGGTTCGATCATCGGGGTTTCGCAGTCCGAAGCCGACATCCTCTGGGGTGGTGCAGGCGACGACATTCTTCAGGGCGGACTTGGCAATGACACGCTCGATGGCGGCGACGGCGACGATACGCTGGTCGGCGGTGTCGGGGACGACGTCCTGCGCGACAGCGTGGGTGCCAACAGCTTTGACGGTGGTGCCGGCAACGACACGCTGAGCGGCTTCTCCGGAAATGGCTATGTCGATCGCCTGAAGGGCGGCGATGGCCAAGACACCTTCATCGTCAATGACAATTATTACGCGCCCGATGGCTCTGGCGGGCGCGCTGTCGACGTCATCGAGGACTTCACCGCAGGCGCGGGCGGCGACAAGCTCCAGATCAACTACGCCTTCGGGGGCCTGGCTTATGCCAGGGACGGGGCCGACACGCTCATCTACGCAGACTATAACGACGGAAAGGGCAAGGTGCCCATCCTGCGCCTCCAGGGCGTCGATCCCGACACGCTGGTCGCCGCCAATTTCAGTGGCCAGACCCTCTATCGCCTCGATCCGATGATCGTCAGCGGCACGGCCGGCGACGACATCATCCAGGGCGGTTACGCGAACGATGAGCTGAGCGGCGGGCCGGGCGCAGATACCATTCATGGCTATAAGGGCGACGATCATCTGGTCGGCGATGACGGCAGCGCTGGAGAAGCGTCACCCGACCTTGCTGCTTATTTCGGCCCGATCGACCGGAGCCTCATCAACACGCTCGGCGGTGCGCGCGGCTTCGGCGACGTGGCGCTTGGGCGTGCCGACGATACCGGGACGTCGATCGCGCTGCCCTCGACTTTCCACGGCGGATCGGTTGTGGTTGGCGGCGCGGCCGTCACAAGCGTCGGCATCGACAATAACGGTTATGTCGAGATCGGCGGGCTGCACCTTGGCATTTACCGCCACGACGCAGATACGCGCGCGGGCGAGCTGAATCCGAGCCCAGGCGGAAACAGCGCCGGGTCGAATGAGGTCTGGTACGACTTTGACGACGCCACCAACACGATCACGATCACTTGGGACGATATCGGCCGCTTCAGCAGCGGCACGGCGCCGAACGCTTTCCAGCTCCAGGTCCATATCCTCGGCGACGATCAGTTCGACATCGTCTATCGCTACGAGCAGTTGGTCTGGAGCGGGGCCTATCCTGATCAGTTGCCGAGCATCGTTATCGGCGGTCAGCGTTTCGATATTCCGGCGCCGAACAACGACCCCACGCTGCTCGACAGCGAGGCGGGCAATATCGGCTCTTCGGGTGTCTGGGTCGCCCAGGTTCGCGGTGGCGCCATCACTGGCGGGCCGCTCGCCATCGACGACCGCCTCTACGGCGAAGAAGGCAATGACCTGCTGGACGGCGGATCGGGCAATGACATTCTCGATGGTGGTGTCGGCAACGACACGCTTCGGGGTGGGGCCGGCCACGATCAGCTGACCGGTGGCGCCGGTGCCGACATTCTCGATGGCGGAGCGGGCAACGACCGCTTCTTCGGCGTGGCCGACGATGCCAGCGTGGATCAGTTCACCGGCGGCTTGGGCCGCGACGAATATAGCGGCATCAACCTTGCCACGATCGGCACCATCGCGGTCGAGGATGTCATCACCGACTTCGAAGCCGGGGCGTCCGGCGACATCATCCACATCGCGGGTGTCGCGGCTGGCAGCAATCCGTTTACCGACAATGTGCTGTTCGTCCGCCGGTCCGGCAACGATACTGTCCTTGTCTATCGTGGCGCGGATGGCCATGAGCAGTCCATTGTCCGGCTTCAGGGCGTGGATCCGGCCAGCCTCGTTCCCGCTAATTTCGACGGCTATATCTTCCCGCAGGTATTCCCCGTCGTCATCGACGACGGGGATGGCGACTCGGTCCTGACAGGATCGGGCCAGAACGACCTCATCGACGGCAACGGCGGCAACGACACGATATTCGGCTATGCCGGTAATGATCGTCTCGCGGGCGGTACCGGCGCGGACATCCTGGACGGCGGCGAGGGTAATGACTGGCTGTCGGGTGAGCAGGGCGACGACCGGCTGACCGGGGGACTGGGCGACGACGTGATCGCCGGCGGCTCGGGCAGCGACCGCATCTTCGGCGGCGCCGAGGGCGTGGATCTTGTCGGCAACGATGTGATTTCGGGTGGCCAGGGCGATGACGAGATTCATGGCGGCCTTGGCAACGATACCTATTATTTCGACCGGGGCGATGGCCGCGATACGCTCGTCGACGCGGGCGGCACTGACCGGATCGTGTTCGGCGCGGGGATCGCTGCGACCGACGTGTCGGTGGTGCAGGTCGGTGGCGACATCGAGCTGCGCATCGCTGGCGACGGTGACCGGATTCGTCTGGTCGGCGCGCTTGGTGGCGACGACACCAGCATCGAGACCATCGAGTTTGCCGACGGGACGACCTGGGACTGGCAAGCCACGGTTGCGCGATCGATGGCAGCTACGGACGGCGACGACGCCCTGCGCGTCGCCGACAGCGTCGCGGGCCTGTCGGCCAACCTGATCGTCAATGGCAGTTTCGAGCAATTCGATCCGGCATCCGGCTCGGACCAGGGCGGCTGGTGGAACGTTGCGTCCATTCCGGGCTGGCGCGAAACCCAGGGGGCGCTCTTCGAGATCGTCTATTCGAACGATCAGGTCCAGCCGTCTGAAGGCAGCAACTGGCTCGACCTCGACGGACAAGGCTATAACAAACACATCGCCCAGACGATCGGCGGTCTGACGGCCGGTGAGCAGCTGTTGCTGCGCTTTGACTATGCCAACCGGACGACGCCGGAGTCCGGCTCGTTCGATGTGATCTGGAACGGTGCGGTCATCGCCTCGATCAACGACGGCACCCTGGCCATGCGCACGGCGGGGCTTCTGGTCACGGCGATTGCCGGGGACAATGTCCTCCAGTTCGTCTCGACCGGCATCACCGACACGACCGGTGCGTCGCTTGATAACGTCCGCCTGCAGGCGGTCCAGCCGGGCGGTGCTGGCGGTGCACTCTCCGGTGGTGCCGGCAATGATCGCCTGACCGGCAATTACGCCGACGACACGCTGACCGGCGGTACCGGTGACGATCTGCTGGCCGGTGGTCTTGGTAACGACATTTACGTTTTCGCCCCGGGCGACGGTCAGGACAGCATCGATGACCGGGACGGGCTCAACCGGATCCAGTTCGCGAGCGGCATCGCCGCTGACGACGTCCATCTGATCCGCAGTGGCGACCATGTCGCGCTCGAGATTATCGGCACCGGCGACCGGGTCGACCTCGGCCAGTTGCAGGCCGCTGGCGTGCCCTTCGAAGTATCGTTCGCCGATGGCACGCTGTGGAGCGCGGCGACGTTGACCAGTCTCGCGCTCGCGCCCACGAATGGCGACGACCTGATCTATGGCACTGCGGGCAACGATACGCTGCAAGGCGGGGCAGGCGACGATCATCTGATAGGCCGCGGCGGCAATGACATCCTCGACGGGGGCGCCGGTGTCGATCGTCTCGAGGGTGGCGCAGGCAATACGACCTATCGTTTCGCGGCGGGCAGCGGCCAGGACGTGATCGCCGACGCCGGTGGCGCCAGCGATGTGCTGGAGCTCGGCGATGGTCTCACGCCTGATACGGTTCAGGTTCGCCAGAGCACTGACGGAACCCGGTTCACCCTGATCGCCGGCGACGATCGCATTGCGATCGAGGATGCTTTCGGAGCCGGGCGGATCGAGCAGATCCGGTTCGCCGACGGCACTGTCTGGACGACGGCCGATCTGCTCGCGCGCGCCGCGAGCTTCGACAATGACGTGCTGCACGGCGACGATAGCGCCAATATCCTGGCCGGCGGTCTCGGCGACGACACGCTGGTCGGTGGCGGGGGTAACGACATCTATCGCTTCGCGCGGGGTGATGGCCGCGACACGATCCGGGACGGCTCGAATAGCAATGGCGACCGGCTCGAGATCGCCGGCTATGCTGCGGCCGACCTCAGCTTCCGGCGCCGGGGCGTCGGCAGCAACGATATCGTGATCCGTTTTGCCGGCAGCGATGACGAGATCGTCGTCATCGACGCGCTGTCCGGCGATCCGGGCGTAGAATCCATCGTGCTGACTGACAGCGGCACGACGCTCGGGGTCGCCGACATCACCGCGTGGCTGCTCGCCAATGCCGCGACCGATGGCGACGACAATATCGACGGAACGCCGGGCTCGGATACGCTCGGCGGCGGCAAGGGCGACGATCTGGTTGCCGGTGAAGGCGCCAACGACGTCTATCTGTACGCCCGCGGCGATGGTGACGATCGTATCGATGCCCTGACTGGCGGCCAGGACCTGGTCCGCCTGGTCGATCTTAACGTCAGCGATATCGCGACGGCCGTGCGAGCCGGTGCCGAAAGCAATGACCTCGTCGTGACCTTCAAGTCGAGCGGTGATCGCCTGTTGCTCCGCGATGCGCTCAGTGCCGCGAACAGCGGGGGCACGACGCTTGCCCTCCAGTTCGCCGACGGCACGCTCTGGGACCGCGATGCCATGCGCGCCCGCGCGCTCCAGGACATCGTGACGTCGGGCAACGATGCCATCTACGGGTTCGAGGGCGCCGACAGCCTGCACTCGGGCGCAGGTGACGATCTGATGTCGGGCGGTGCCGGCAACGACAGCTACAGTTTCGCGCGCGGCGATGGCCACGACACCGTCCTCGACGCGGCGACCGGTACCAATACCGACGTCGTGACCTTTACCGGTCTCAATTCGTCCGATGTTGTGGTGGAGCGCTTGTTCCGCGGCAGCGACACGATCGTGTTCCGCTTCGCCTCGTCGCCCGATGACAGCCTGACAGTGGTCGATGCGCTGGCGACCGACGGCCGTGGCGCGGAGCAGTTCGTGTTCGCCGATGGCGTGACCTGGACGCGCGATTCGATCCTGACGGTGCTCGACAACCGGGCGCCCGTCGCCAATCCCGATGGCTATTATTCGGTGACTACCGGGCAGCCGCTCGTCATCCGCAAGTCCGACCTGCTGCGCAACGACCTCGACGCGGACGGTGATCCCATCTCGATCGTCGCGGTCGACGGCGGCGAACACGGCACCGCCTCCCTCGACGCCAATGGCGATGTCGTCTTCACCGCGACGGGCGGTTACGCCGGCCCGGCAACGTTGCGCTACACGCTTTCGGACGGTCGCAACGGCTTCGCTTCGACCGATGTCGAGATTCGCGTGCGCCCGGTCGCCACCGCGATCGACGATACCGGCTTCACCGTCGCGGAAGACGACGCGCTGACGATCCGCGTCGAACGCCTGCTGTCCAACGATCTCGATGGCGATCGCATGATCGTGGGCCAAGTCTATGGCGCGGTCGGGGGCGTAGCGGCGCTTTCGTCCGACGGCAGCATCAGCTTCACGCCAACCGCCAATTTCAATGGCCGGGCGTCTTTTACCTATGTCGCCAACACGCCGGAGGGCGGCCGCGCCGAGGCGAAGGTTTATATCGACGTCACGCCCGTCAATGACGCGCCGGTCGCCGCAAACGATGCTGGCTTCGTGACCGCGGAAGGTTCGGTCCTCACGATCGATCCGGCCGCCTTGCTCGCGAACGACACCGACATCGACGGCGACCGGCTGAGTATCCAGTCGCTGATCTCAAGCGCCAACACGAGCGTTTCCTTCGACTCCGACGGGCAGATTCAGGTCCGTCCGCAGGACTATTTCTTCGGCGACGCCTGGTTCGATTATGTCGTTGCCGACCCGTCCGGAGCGACCTCGACGGCGCGCGTCCATATCACCGTCACGCCGGTCAATGATCCGCCCGAGGCGCATGACGACCGCTTCGAGACCAATGCAGCCGGCGACCCGATCCTCGAAGACAATCCGATCGTCATCTCGGCCGAGCAGCTGCTGGCCAACGATATCGAGCGCGATGGCGATCCGATGCGCCTGGTGGGGGTCGGCCAGAGCTTTGGCGGCAGCGCACGCCTGCTGGAGAACGGCACGGTCCTGTTCGAGCCGGCGGCCGACTTCAACGGCGACGCCTGGTTCGACTATCAGATCACCGATGACCAGGGCGGGTTCAGCTGGGCGCGGGCGACCATCGCCTACACGCCGGTCAATGACCGCCCGGTCGCCAATGACGATAGCTATACCAGCGACCAGCTCTACGTCTTGCGTGGGCAGGAGGATACGCCGCTCACGATCCCGATCTCCGAGCTGCTCAAGAACGACTATGACCCGGAAGGCTATGCAGTCCATTTCGAACAGGCAGGCGAGGCCGTCCATGGCAGCCTGACGATCGAGAACGGCAATATCGTCTTCACGCCGGACGCCGATTTCTGGGGCGACACGACCTTCGCCTATACGGTGACCGATCCCGACGGTGCAGTCGATGGCGCGATCGTCACACTCCACTTCGACAATGTTGCGGACGGTCCGCCCGTTGCGACCGACGACACCGTCTATGTCGACGAGGACGTGCCAACGGTCATTCCGATCTCAGCCCTGCTCGGCAACGATTATGACATCGATCGCAATCCGCTGACCTTCCTCGACTGGGCAACCCAACACGGCTTCAACGGCACGCTTGAGCTGAACGAGAATGGTGACCTGCTGTTCACGCCCAATCGAGACGCGACGGCATCGAGCGGTTTTGACTATCGCATCACCGATGGCGTCGATGGCGAGGCGAGTGCGCACGTCAACATCGTCATCCGGCCGTCCAACGACGATCCGACCGTGGTCGATGACAGCGGTTTCACCACGCCGTTCGACATTCCGATGGTCATCCGGATCGGCGACCTTCTCCGGAACGACTTCGACATCGAGCAGATCGACCATGACGGCGACGGTTTGCCCGACGTCGATCTCGATCAGCCCGACCGCCCACGTCCGACCTTTGTCGGGGTCGATGGTGTCTGGGATCCTGTCGCCCTTGCCCAGGGACAGCGCGTATCGATCGGCACAGCGCGCTTCGTCACCGTGAACGGTGAACAGTTCCTCGTGGTCGACTATGCGCCGGGCTTCACCGGGGACGTGACGATCGAATACCGTATCGCCGACACGGATGGCGCGCAGGATACCGGATTCGCCACCGCTCATGTCGACAGCAGCTATTCGGGCACGATCAACGGCAGCATCCTCACCGATTATGTGGAGGGTGGCGCACTTGCCGATATCATCCGTACCGGCGCCGGCATCGACCGTATCGTGGCGCTGGGCGGCAACGACCGCGTCGAAGCGGGCGCGGGCGATGACCTGATCGACGCCGGGGATGGCGACGATGTCATCGACGGCGGCGACGGGGCCGATAGCATCAATGGCGGAGCAGGTTTCGATACCGTCATCTTCACTGGCGCGACCGTCGGGATCCGCGCCGACCTCGAATCGCGCGTCGGTCAGGCCGGCCCCGCCCAGGGCGATGTCTACACCTCGATCGAAGCGCTGGTCGGTACGGAGTTTGGCGATATCCTCGCCGGCAATGCCGTCGCCAACCGTCTTGAAGGCGGCGACGGCAGCGACCAGCTGACCGGTCGCGCGGGCGACGACACGCTGATCGGCGGCGCCGGCAATGACACGCTCGACGGCGGCGCGGGAGCGGATATCCTTGATGGCGGCGACGGGATCGATACCGTCACCTATTTCTCGGTCGACGGGACGAGTCCGTCCGGCGTCAATGTCTCGCTCGCTGCCGGTACTGCCTCAGGCGGCGATGCAGCAGGCGATGTGCTGACCGGCATCGAGAACCTTATCGGCACCGACTTCGCCGACACCCTGACGGGAGATGCAGGCGCCAACGTCCTCAACGGTGGGCGTGGCGACGATATCATCGATGGCGGCGCGGGCGATGACACGCTGATCGGCGGTCGCGGGGCTGATACGCTGATCGGTGGAGATGGCATCGATATCGCCGATTACAGCCTGTCAGACACGGGCGTCACCATTGACCTCGCCGATGGCTCGGCCGGAAGCGGCGATGCCCAGGGCGACGTGCTCGCCGGCATCGAGATCGTCCAGGGCTCTTTCCATGACGATGTGATCCGCGGCGACGAGGCCGACAACCGCCTGCGCGGTGGGCTGGGCGCTGACGTCATCGACGGGCGCGGCGGCTTCGACATCGCCGATTATTCGACTGCCGACGAGGCGGTAACGGTCAATCTCGGTACGGGCCTCGGCTCGGCCGGCGAGGCGGCCGGCGACCAGCTCATATCGATCGAGCAAGTCACCGGATCGATCTTTGCCGACACGCTGATCGGCGGCGCTGGCGACGATTGGTTCGATGGCGGCCGAGGTAACGACGCGCTGCAGGGCGGGGCGGGATCGGACACCTACCTGTTCGGTTTCGACCGTGACGACGATACCATCACCGAGAATGGCGACGCGGCGGATACCGATCGTGTCGTCATGCTGTCGGGCACGCTGCCCAAGGACGTCTCGCTGATCCGGCAAGGCGACGATCTCGTCATCGAGCTCGAGAATGATGGCGGCTTCATCACCGACCGGACAACGGTCACGAACCATTTCCTCGGCACTGCAACCGGCATCGAGGAGATCGTGTTCGGCAATGGCGTGACTTGGGACCGCACGCGCATCGAGCAGCTGGTCCAGGCCGGCCGCCTCAATGCGGCGGACGACATCTACTTGTTCGGCCAGGAAGACGTGCCTGCGGTCATCGATCCGGCGACGCTGATCGCCAACGATTATTCGGAAGGCTATACGGGGACGCTCACCCTCGTCTCGGTTGGGAACGCCCAGCACGGCACGGTGTCGCTCGGCCAGGATGGCAAGATCACGTTCCTCGGTGCGCCCAACTTCAACGGCGATGCCTTCTTCGACTATACGGTTCGCGATGATTTCGGCCGGGAGTCGACGGCGCGCGTCGAGGTCGACTTGGCAGCCGTCAACGACGCGCCGACAGCAGTCGACGATGCGCTGATCACCGGCACCGAGGACACGATCCTCAGGATCCGGCTCGATACCCTGCTGGCGAACGACTTCGACGTCGATGGTGAGCTTGAGGGGCTGCACATCATCGGCGCTCAACCCCTCCAGGACGAGAACGGTAACGATCTCTATCCCTATTTCGACCGTCAGAACTATCAGGGCGCTGCCACCAACGTGACCTGGAAGGTTGACGGCGAGTATCTCGAATTGAAGCCCGCGCCGGACTATTTCGGCTTCGCGGGCTTCGAATATATCCTGGCCGATGCCTCGGGCGCGACCTCGACCGCCAAGGTCGAGCTTTACATCAACCCGGTGAACGACGCGCCGCGCCTCGCCGACCAGAAGCAGACCGTCCGCCTGGAGACGACCACCACCGTCAGCGTCGCCGACCTGATGGCGCACGTCTACGATATCGAGGGCGATGGTTTCTCCTTTGTCGGCTTGCATTACGCCGCCAACGGCAAGGCGACCGACAATGGCAATGCGATCTGGGATGCCGCGACCCAGACGGTCGCCTATACACCCGACGCGCTCGGCAACGCCACGATCAGCTTCGACGTGATCGATGCGCGGGGCGCTGCCGCCACGCTCAGCTATCAGATCCGCGTCCGGCCGCTCAACGATCCGCCGGTGGCCAACAACGACTATGGCCTGCGCACTCTTGAGGACACCGTGATCGTCATCGATCCGGCGACCTTGCTTGCCAATGACAGCGACGAGAATGGCGATACGCTGACGCTGACCGGCGTCGCTCGCTTCGCCGATAACGGCAAGGTCCGCATCCGCGAGGATGGGATGATCGAATTCTCCCCGCGTGCCGACTATAACGGCAATGCGGGCTTCAGCTACACGATCAGTGACGGGCATGGCGGCACCGCGACCGCCTATGTCTCGATCACCGTCATGCCGCGCAACGACGGGCCCGTGTTGCGTGACGACCTGGTCTCGGGGACCGAGGATCAGCCGCTGTTCGTGATCCCGGCCGAGGCGTTCGGCAACGATTACGATCTTCAGGGCGATGTCCTGTTCTTCCACGACGCGACCGTGCTCGGCGTCCTCGACAAGCGCTATCTGTCGAGCGGCTATACGGTCGAAGCCAAGGCGGCGGACAACGAGCCGCTGCCCGACTGGCTGACCTTCGACCCTGAGACGATGCGCTTCAGCGGCACGCCGCCGGTCGGTACGACGTCGATCGAGGTCGCGCTGTTCCTGCACGATCCGTCCAATGGCGCGACCTATGCGCACCATCTGACGCTGAGCGGCGGTCAGATCGCCTCCGGCGTCTCCGTCTCGAACGATGTGTTGTCGGGTTATATTGTTCGCCAGCCGATCGACGTGTCCTACGAGTTCGGCGACAAGCCCTTCGCGGAGGGCACCAGCGTCACCGCGACACTCGGCGATGGCTCGGCGCTTCCTGCGTGGTTGGCCTTCGACGAGGCCTCCCGGCGTTTCGTCGGTACGCCTCCCGCCGGAACGACTGCGCCGGTCGATGTCGCGCTGTCCTTCAGCTGGGTGAATCCCTCCAATCCGGCGGCGGGTGCCGTCACCTGGACCGATCATGCCGTGGTCGAACCCGCCCAATTGGCTGCGACTGGACACCAAGCCTATGACAGCGACGTCGCGCTCTTCGACATCGCGCACGGAGCCTTCTCGGCAAGCGTTCAGGGCGGGCGGCCATTGCCGGACTGGCTCCGGTTTGACGCGGCGACCCGCAGCTTCTCGTTGACCGGCTTCGAGCCCGATGCCGACGCGCAGCCCTTCCGCCTGCAGGTTACCTTCACGCCGGATGCCGAGAGCCTGCCGGCGGACGACGTTGACGTGGCCAAGAGGGGCTTCACGCTCGAATTCCTGATCGACCCCTCGAAGCCGCTTGATCCGGCGATCAACGCTCTGCTCGCCGGGGATTCCTATTTCGCCGCCCAGGGCCTCTTCGCGCTCGATCTCGGCGCGGCCGGTGGAATCAACGCAGCGCGCGAAAGCCAGGCGCCGCTCCCATCCTGGCTGCATTTCGATCCCGAGACGCTAAGCTTCACGGGCACGCCGCCGGCATCCTTTGTGGGCGTTGTGCCGGTGAGGCTCGACGTTACCGGCAATGGTTCGTCGCTTCCCACCATGTCGGTCATCACCGAAGTGGCGGTCGACTCGACCTATCACCTGACGAGCGGTGCCGGCGTGTCGGTTTCGACCGGGGCCGAACGGCTCGATGTCAGCGTGCCCGTCGACTTCAACGGTGCGGTCGCCATCCAGTACAACGCCAATGACGAGAAGGGCGGGATCTCGAGCGATCCCGCGACGATCGTCTACAATGTCGGTGCCGCTGCCGACCGGCCGGTTGCCGGTGCAGACGCCTTCGAACTGCGCGAATCGGAGACGGTCAGCTTCCGCGTCATCGATCTCCTTGCCAACGACCGCGACAGCGATGGCGACCGGATGCGGATCACCGCGCTCGGGTCGACACTCAACGGCAGCCTGTCGATCGCGCTGGCGACCGTCACGATTGATGCCCCTGCAGGGCTTGCCGCTGAGGGTGCCACCTGGTCGGCGACTCTCGCCAATGGCGATCCGCTTCCCGAATGGATGACGATCGACAGCGCGACTGGCCGGGTTACCGCGACCGTGCCGCTGGCCATTCGGCAGGCTCTCGACATCGTCTGGACCCGCACCCTGGGCGGGGCCAGCCAGGCCGCGTCGGCCAGCCAATATTTCGACGGCAACCAGGCCGTGGTCACCTATGACCCGAACACAGCCTTCTCGGGCGCCGACGGCTTCACCTATACGGTGACCGATGACGCGCAGGGCGACACGACCGGAGCGGTGACGCTGAACGTCAAGTCCCGCTTCGACGCGCCCAACGCCGCCACCGATCATTTCACCACGCTCGAAGCCACGCCACTCGTCATCAGGCCTGAAGACCTACTGGCCAATGACAGCGACGTGGACGGCGATCCGATCCGCTTCCTGGGGGTGCTCAATCCCGTCAACGGTACGGTCACGTTCGACGGCACCAACATAATCTTCACGCCTAACGCGGATTGGGACGGCGTCGCTGGGTTCGACTATAGCGTCACCGACGATGCGGACGGCACCAGCGTCGGCCATGCCGAGATCGCGGTCCAGTCGACCAATCAGGCGCCGATCGCGGTTGCCGACGTCTTCTCCGCGACCGAGGATACGCCGTTCGAGTTCACCGCTGCCGATCTCCTCGCCAATGACAGCGATCCGGAAGGGCGGGCGCTCCATTTCGTGTCGCTGTCGCCCACCGCGAATGGCGGCAAGATCATCACGCTGCCGAACGGCCGCTACCAGTTCGTACCCAACGAGAACATCAACGGACCGGTGTCGTTCAACTATGCGGTCTCGGACGGCCGCAAGACGAGCACGGGCACCTTCACCTTCGACATCGCCCCGGTTAACGATGCTCCGATCGCCAATCCGGATGGCATTTTCCTGGGCGACCAGGACCAGCCGCTGGTCATCGACTTCGCGACATTGCTTGCCAACGATCGCGACGTCGAAGGCGACGCCTTCCAGATCGTCGATGTCTTCGACGGCGATAACGGCACGGTGACGCGCGTCGGCGATACCGCCGTGTTCCAGGGCTATGCCGGCTATTATGGCGACGCCGGCTTCTATTACCGAACGACCGACGAGCATGGCGCGACCAGCACCGGTTATGTCTCGCTCATCATCAAGCCCGAGTTCGACCTGCCCATCGCGGTCTCCGACCAGGGCTTCGAGATGCTCGAGGACGGCTATATCGACATCGATCCCGCCGTTCTCATGGCGAACGACTATATCCCTGAGGGCACGACGCCCATCTTCCTGGGCCTGACCGGCGGAGGGGTGACCGACCTCGGCAACGGCCTGTGGCGCTTCACGCCCGACAAGGACTTCTTCGGCACCGCGACGCTGAGCTACGCGATCACCAACGAGAGCGGCTTTGCGATCCCGACCACGGTCACGATCAACGTGCTCCCGGTCGAGGACAACCCGGTGGCGGTCGGCGACGCGCTCTCGACGGTCGAGGATACGCCCCTCACCATCTTCATTTCCTCGCTGCTCGCCAATGATTACGACGTCGATCGCCAGGCGATCACGCTCAGCCGCATCGTCGGCACGAACCTGGTCTCGGTGGTCGACAACGGGATCGGCCAGCTCGTCATCACGCCGGACACCGATGCCAACGGGGATGGCTGGTTCGACTATGAGATCACCGACTCGACCGGACGGACGTCGGTCGCGCGGGTTGCTGTCTCGATCTCGCCGGTCAATGATGCGCCCACGATCGCGGTGGTGCCGGTGCTCCAGGGCATCGAAGACCAGCCGTTCAGCGCGACGCTCAACCCCAATCTCATCGCCGATGTGGATGGCGATGCGCTGTCGATCGAGTTGCGCGTTGTCGGCGGCAGCGCGCTGCCCGACTGGCTGCATTTCGACCGCCAGACCCGTAATGTGTCGGGTCAGCCGCCGGCGAATTTCAACGGCAGCGTGACGCTCGAACTGGTGGCGGCCGATCAGGCGACCGAGACTGTCCGCCAGGTCGTCGTCTCGATCGCGCCCGTCAACGACGCGCCCGCGCTTGTCCAGCCACTCGCCGACTTCGCGGCGCAAGAGGACGCGCCGTTCAGCTTCGCCCTGCCCACCAGCGCCTTCGCCGATGTGGATGGCGATGCGCTGAGCTACAGCGTCACGCTGGATGACGGCAGCCCGTTGCCGACCTGGGTCCAGTTCGACGGCGCGATGTTCTCGGGTCAGGCGCCTGCGGATTATAATGGTACGCTGACCCTCAAGGTGACGGCGTCGGACGGTGCGCTCAGCGCCAGCGATCTCGTCAATCTCGTGATCGCCCCGGTCAACGATGCCCCGGTTGTCGCGGCGCCGATCGCGGACAGGACTGCGCAGGAGGACACCCTTTTCCAGTTCACCGTGCCCGCCGACACCTTCTCCGACGTGGATACGGGCGATGTGCTCACCCTCTCGGCGCGTCTCGCCAATGGTGATTCGCTGCCGGCCTGGCTCACCTTTGACGCCCAGAGCGGCTCCTTCTCGGGAACACCGGCCAATGGCGATGTCGGCGCGCTTGCGCTGGTCGTCATCGCCACGGATCAGGCAGGCGCGAGCGCGACCGCCGCGTTCACGCTCAATGTCGACAATGTGAACGATGCGCCGACAGTCGCGGGCTCGGTTTCCGATCAGATGACGCTGGAGGATGCGGCGTTCAGCCTGCAGCTCCCCGCCGGCCTGTTCAACGACATGGATGCAGGCGACGTGCTCGCCATTGCGGTGACGCTTGAAACGGGCGCTGCGCTCCCGGCCTGGCTCCATTATGATGCGGCGACCCGGACCTTGTCTGGTACGCCGGCCAATGGGGATGTCGGCGCCCTTGCGCTCAAGGTCATCGCGACCGACCTCGTAGGCGCCAGCGTATCGACCGGCTTCACCCTGACCGTCAAGAATGTGAACGACGCACCGACCGTCGATCTCGGCATGACCTCGGTGACTGTGCCGGAAGATACGGCGATCGACTTCGCCTTGCCCGCGACGGTGTTCAGCGATCCCGATGGTGATGCGCTGGTGTTGACCGCCAAGCTAGCCGATGGTTCGGACCTGCCGGCCTGGCTGGCGTTCGATGGCAACCGCTTCACCGGCACCACGCCCGCGAACTTCAACGGCAGCCTGGCGATCAACCTGACCGCCAGTGACGGTCTGGCCAGCGTGTCGACTGGCTTCGCGCTGGTCATCGCGCCGGTCAATGACGCGCCGGTCGTGGCCGCGCCGCTGGGTGACGCGACCGCCACGATCGGCTCGCCGATTGCGATCGCGGTGCCGCAGGGGACCTTCGCCGATGTCGATGGCGATCCGCTATCGCTTAGTGCCACCCTCGACGATGGCACGGCGCTTCCGGCCTGGTTGAGCTTTGCGAATGGTGTGCTCACCGGCACCGCGCCGGCCGGCAGTGCTGGAAGCTACGCTATCCGCATCACCGCCAATGACGGGCAGGCCACGGTGTCCGACAGCTTCCAGCTCACTGTCGGCGGCGGCGGCGGGTCTAACCCGCCCGTCGTGTCGACGCCGCTGGCCGATGTCTCGGTCTACCGCAATGCGGCGATCGACATCGCCATTCCCGCCGGCACCTTCACCGACGCCGATGGCGACGCACTCAGCCTGAGTGCGACCCTTGCCGACGGCTCGGCGTTGCCGTCCTGGCTGGCACTGGTCGATGGCCATCTGGTGGGGAATGTGCCGCCTGCTGCGCTGGGCATCCTCGATATCCGGATCCTGGCAAGCGATGGCACGGCGGTTGCCAGTGATATTTTCAAGCTCTCTATCGGCATCCAGACGGGGCCGATGCTGACGGCGGCTGATTGGGATCAGATCGGTGACGGCAACGACCGGGTGGTGGGCCGTGGTGCCGCCAACACCGGAATCGACAGCTTTGGCGGCGATGACTGGCTGACGGCCGATAACTGGAACGTGCATCTCTCCGGTGGCGACGGGAACGACGTCCTCGAACTGCTCAGCGACGACGATGTCGGCGCGGGCGGCGCGGGCGCCGATTATTTCATCTTCGACGGCTTCTCGGTGATGCGTACTGCCCCATGGGAAACCCAGTGGGGCACCGTCGAGGACTTCGAGGAGGGCACCGACAAGATCGGCATCGTCAACGGCACTGCCGGGGTTCACAACTTTGCCGACCTGCAGCCCTTCATGATGCAGAACGGCAGTGATGTGGTCATCAACCTTCCCGGGCTCCAGCAGATCACCATCCAGAATGTGACACTGGGATCGCTCAACGCCGACGACTTCTGGTTCGGCGCCTGGGCAACCGACGGCGGTTTCGGCCCGGCGCCGGCGGCCGGCAGCGTTCCCTGGCCGACGACGACAGTGACCCTGCCGCTGAACAGCGGCGCGATCGGTGATGCCAGCGAGCGGATCCTCGGCAATGGTCTGGCCAACACCTATGTGAATGCCCGCGATGGCAACGACTGGATTACCACGGACAATTGGGGTGTGTCGGTCTTTGGCGGCCGCGGCAACGACATCATCGAACTGGCCGGGCCGGAAAATTATGCCGAGGGTGGACCGGGCTACGACTATTTCGTCTTCGATGCCTTCAAGCTCGAATATGACGAGACCACGGTCGATTGGGCGCATCTCGGCGATTATCAGGACGGCGTCGACAAGATCGTCTTCCTGAACGGGACAGGGGGCCTCACCAGCTTCGCCGGCCTCGCGCCGTATATGAGCCAGGTGGGCGACGATGTCGTGATCGCGCTGGCCGGCCTGCCGGCGATCACGATCGAAACGACCAAGCTCACGGACCTCGATGCGAGCGACTTCCTGTTCGTGAACCAGCCCGCGGCGCTCGTTGCCGGCATGAACGGGCAGGCGATGCGAATGGGCTCGACGGTCGGTCTCGAGACGGTGTCGTCGGGCGGTTATTCGAACGTTTCGATCACCGGAACGAATATGAGCAATTCGCTCGATTTCACGGGCGTAACGCTCACCGGGATCGCCGCGATCAACGGCCTTGACGGCGACGACACCATTATCGGCTCGGCGGGTGCCGACACCATTCAGGGCGGCGTTGGCAACGACGCGCTGAACGGTGGCACAGGCAACGACATCCTGGTCGGTGGCGCTGGTGACGATCAGCTGGCTGGCGGCATCGGCGACGACCTCTTCAAGGTGACCGGAACCGGCGAAGGCTATGATGCGATCGATGGCGGCGCGGGCACCGACACGATCGCGGCCCAGGCCAACAACACCGCGATCGGCCTGACCTCACTCACCGGCGTCGAGACGATCAGCGCGGGCAGCTTCACGGGCGTCTATGTTCGCGGCTCGGCTGGCAATGATACGCTCGACTTCACCGGCACCAGCTTGACGGGGATCGCCCGGATCGACGGCGGCACCGGCAATGACGCCATCATCGGTTCGGCTGGCAATGACATCATCCTGGGCTCGGCTGGCGACGATACGCTCTCAGGCGCCGCTGGCGATGACGTGTTCCAGTTCACCGGATCGGCCGCCGGTAACGATATGATCGACGGCGGCACTGGGAATGACAGCATCACGGCGTTGGCCAACAACACCGTGATCCGTCTTGCGGGCTTCTCGAGCATCGAGACCATCTCGGGCGGGAGCTTCACCGGCGTCACGATCGCGGGCAGCGACAATGCCGACACGCTCGATTTCAGCGCTGTCGCGCTGAATGCCATCACCAAGATCAGCGGTAATGGCGGGGACGACGTGATTATCGGCAACGCCGCCGCGAACGTCATTTCCGGCGGTGACGGTAATGACACGCTGAATGGCGGGGCCGGCAACGACACCTTGACCGGGGACGCCGGCGATGATGTCCTGATCGGCGGTGCAGGCAATGACATGCTGAATGGCGGGGCCGGCACGGATTGGGTCGACTATTCGGCTTACACGAGCAACCTCAGCGTCAGCCTGGCGGTGACCACCGCGCAGACCGTCACCGGAAGCGAGAGCGACACGATCTCGAATGTCGAGAATGTGCGCGGCGGCAGCGGCGGTGATACCCTGACCGGATCCAGCGTGGCCAATGTCCTTGATGGTGGTGCCGGAAACGACACCCTGAACGGCGGGGCTGGCAATGACACGTTGATCGGTGGCCTGGGCAACGATGGCCTCAATGGCGGCGACGGCAACGACAATCTCGACGGTGGCGATGGCGACGACGTGCTCAACGGCGAAGCTGGAAACGACACCATCTACGGTGGAACCGGAAACGATCAGCTCAACGGAGCTGCCGGCCTGGATACGCTCTACGGTGGAGACGGCGACGATATCCTCACCGGCGGCGATAGCGCGGATACGCTGTCGGGCGGCGCAGGCGTCGATCAAATCTATGGAGGCATCGGCGACGACATTATCGACGGTGGTGACGGCAACGACACGATCACCGGTGATGCGGGTGCGGACCAGATCACCGGCGGAGCCGGGAACGACAATATCTATGGCGGTGACGGCAACGACATCATCTATGGCGATGACGGCAGCGACACGCTGACCGGCGATGGCGGCGACGACTTTATCGCGCCCGGCACAGGAAACGACATGGTCTATGCTGGCGTCGGCACGGACACTGTCTCTTATGCCACCGCGACCACGGCATGGACGATCAACCTCGCAGCCAATTCGGCGACTTCTGGCACGGAAGCCGACGGCATCTATGATTTCGAGAATGCCGAAGGCGGGTCCGCCAATGATGTGATTACCGGAAGTGCTGTTGCCAATGCCCTGAACGGCGGTGCCGGCAATGACCGGATCACCGGTGGAGCCGGTAACGATACCATCATCGGAGGGGCGGGGACGGACACCGCGGTATTCGCGGGGCTCTCGTCCACCTATTCGATCGCGACCGTCGCTGGGAACGTTCAGATCGTCGACAATGCGCCATCCCAGGATGGCAATGACGGCACCGATACGCTGATCGGAGTCGAGGTCGCCGAGTTCAAGAATGGTGTCCAGATCGGGCTTTCGGCACCGGTGCTCCTCGACCTTGACGGGAACGGTGTCCAAACGGTCTCCATCGGCGCGAGCCAGGCGCGATTTGATTTCAATGGCGACGGCGTCGCAGAACGGACCAGCTGGTTCGGTGCCGGCGACGGTATGCTGTTCCTCGACCGCGACGGAAACGGCACGGTCAGCAACGCGGCGGAGTTCTCGTTCACCGGCGACCTTGCCGGCGCGCGCTCGGATCTCGAAGGCCTGCGTGCGTTCGACAGCAACGGCGATGGCATCCTCTCGTCAGCCGATGCGCGCTTCGGCGAGTTCCGTATCTGGGCAGACAATGGAGACGGTGTCGCTGCGGCGGACGAGATCCTGTCGCTCCAGCAGGCCGGTATCGCCGCGATCTCGCTTTCGGCCAAGAGCCTTACAGGCAACTGGGCGTTGGGCGATGTTGCAGTGGTCGCGGATGGCTCCTTCATCCGGACGGATGGGACGTCGTCCGCCCTTTCGGATGCGGTCCTTTCCTACGACATATCGGGCGGCACGCTGACCCAGCTCCGGCCGCGCCTGCCTATGATCAGGGACTTCTGGCATGGGCCGCTACAGGTGCGGTTCCCCGAGGATGGGGAGGTACGGGAAGGCGGGCCGCAGTCCTACGCTCGACTTCCTGGCGACACGCGCGAGCTTATTCGTTCCGCCCTCGACTCCACCGGATCGATTGCCGATGCGCTCAAGCCGGTCCCCAATCCGATCGAGAAGGCCAATATTGGCTCCGAAGCCGGGGACACGCAGGTGGAGCAGGACAATGTGATCGCGCTTCCGCTTGATCACACCCTGGCGCTGATGCGCCAGCACATGGCGGCGTTCGGCGCGGAACCGATCGACGCACTCGATCTGCGCAGGCGCGACGGTGAACAGCCTTGGCCAATGCTGGCGCATGGGTAATCTGGGCTGCTCGGGAGAGGGATTGTCGGGACGTTTTTTCCCTCCCCGAGCAGCAGGGCGGCGCCAGCAATTTGCGAGTTCCGCATCAGGCTATTGAATTTGCTGACGAATTATCGAGCTAAAATGGCTTAATCTACGATAGCGCACCCCCTATATTGGCGGTGCGCCATGTCCATCGATCTGCTCACCAAAAGAGAGAAAGAGTGCCTCCGATTGCTCCTTGTACCTATGCGGGCCAAGGAGATCGCGGATACGACGGGTCTGTCGGTCCACACCGTGAACGAGCATCTGAAGTCTGCACGACGCAAGCTCGGCACGAGCGACAGCCTGAGCGCGGCTCAGATGCTCAGGAATGCCGAGGACACCCCCAAAAAATCGGATACCAACGAATCGGTATGGCGGGGCGAGGTGGTTCAGCCCGAAACAAGCCCTGCCGAAGCCACAGCATTTGAGGCGGCTTTGACGACTGGATCGATCAGCCTTCCCGTCGCAACGCGAGGAAGACCCTGGAACGATCTGAGCTTGGGGTGGCGCTTGTTGTGGCCGCTTCTCGTCCTTGGCCTCGTGGCCATCGGCGGAGGCGCGATCGTAGCTGGCGCGTCTGAACTCTCCCAGCTTGTCGTCAAGCTCTCGCACTGACTTCGGCCCGTCATGCAAGGGCGGCCGTCTGGCCGCGGGGGGTCGTTCATTATGTCGTTCATGGAAAAGCGTCGCACGCAGATTACCCGTCACGAGATCGCGGGTGAGATAGTTTGTCAGCTTAGAGCTTTCGAAACCGATCTCGACCGCGCATTGGCGAGTGGGTCGCGTCTCGTTGGCCTGCTACCCGATGCACGCGCGCGGGCCAATGTTTCGGGTGTCGTCGGTCAGGACGCGATAAGTCATTTTGTCGCGTCGATCGCGTTCATCTCCCAAGCCATGGAGAAGGCGGCCGGCGGTCACTTGCGCCTTGACGCGACACGACGGGATCTGCGCATTCCCGAGATCGCGGGCGGCGACAAAATTCCGCTGCCGACCATCGCCAGCACGAGCGATCGCACCGTCGAGAATATGCCGGATGCAATTGCCGGTTGACGGAGGGCGCTCCCATGAAGATCGCCAATGCCAATGCTCAGGATTCTCATCTTCGACTTGCTCTATGTCGGCTGCTGCCTGTTCGCGCTCATCCGCGGCGGCGCACCCGAGCGGCTCGGCGCACTTATCCTGATCGCGGATTTCGAACTCAGCCTTCTTGTTGTCGAGCCGATGAGCGGCCGATTCAGCGGAGTCGAGTGGTCGGTTTTCTTCGTCGATCTCTTCGCATTCTTCGCCGTCTATCTGCTCAGCATCCTGTCCGCACGTTACTGGCCAATCTGGGTGGCAGCCGTGCAAGGGGCAGTTACAATGTCACATCTGACCGGGCTGCGCTCCGATATCGTGCCTTGGGCTTATGGGAGCATGGTTGCGATCTGGTCGTATCTCCTGCTGATTATGCTTGCCGTCGCCACCTGGCGCCATCGACGACGTTTGAAGCGCTACCGAATGGATCCGGCGTGGTCCTGGCAACTTCCCTCTTGGTATTTGAACGGAGGTCGCGTCGATGACCACATCCGTTTCATCAATCGAGCCGTCGGCCGTCCGGGCGAATAACACCGCTCAACGACCGCACCCTCCGAGGGAAGGCACGGAGACCGACCATGCCGCTGTGGCGAGGGCACTCTATCTCGATCGCAGGGAGCGGACCCGGCTCTTCGACAATGCGCTCTTTGGCGAGCCGGCCTGGGATATCCTGCTGGACTTGAGGGGCCGCTATGAAGGTGAGGACATGCCATCCAGCTTGTCGATATGCGCGGGCGCGGACTCACCATCATCGACCGGGCTGCGGTATATACGTGCTTTGGAAAAAGCGGGATTGGTCGAACGCTTGAACGATCCCGGGGATGGCCGTCGGCGTGTCGCCCGCCTTTCGGAAAAGGGCGTGCAACTGATAGATCGCTACATCGATCAAATTCTGAATCGCCGCTCAAAGCAGGGCAGCGATCGGGCACGTACATGATTTATTTGGGCTGTAGCGCTGTTCGCCGCTAGCGCCTTCTTGAGATGTGTGCTCCAGTCCCGCTCATTCGTCTTATTCTACCTTCCAATCGTGCCGTTGGCAGATGACGACGACGACTGATCGCGACGCCTCGTGCCCCTTTTTCCGAAATCACCGTAACGGCAATTGCTTCGCCAAGACCTGGCGCGACTGATTGTCACGCCAGGTAAGCGCCGGCCTTCAGTCGAAGCCAATTAGGCGACCAGTCTCAATGCTGGCTTCTGCCGCTGCCCGGTGCACACCGGATCAGCCTGCGGTGGCGGTCCCGCCAACAGCGCCGCAATGTGGTTGCCCCAGTCGCGCAGCGCTTCCTCTTTTTCGGTTTTCCAATTGTGGCGCTGGTAGATTCCCGCGACCCCTGCGCGCGATCCGCTGACATGGTTGAGCACCGCCTCTGTCACCTCGAACCGAACACCTAGACGTTGAAACCCCGTCGCGACCGTTCGCCGAAGATCGTGAAGACGCCATGCCGGCACCGCGTTGCCGCCATCTTTCGCGAGCAGTCGATCGATCTTCAATTTGCTCTTGTGATACCCCGTGTACCGGGCGCCGGTCGACGTCGCGAAAATGCGGCCTTGCCGCGGCCATTTTTCGCCGCCCGCAAGATCGTCCAGAACACCGATGGCCAGGTCGTTGAGGGGAACCCGGTTGGGCTCGCGGTTCTTCGTGCGCACTCCCGGAAGGCTCCATAGCCTGCCGAGCCGATCGACCTCGGCCCACGACATATTGTTCACTTCTTCCTTCCGCTGCCCGGTCAGCATCAGCAAGCGTATGATCGGCCCGAAGCATGGGTGGGTCTCGGGGGCGTGCAGCCAGATACGCCGAAGCTCGTCGTCCTGAAGCCAGCGATCTCGCGGTTGGACTGCCGGCGGCGTCTCCATGCCCTCTAGCGGACTGCGGTCGATATCGCCGCGACTCACCGCCCAGCGGAATAAGCGTCGCATCACACCGAAGACATTTCGGCGATTGCCGACTTGTTCGTCGGGCATGCGATCCAGGACGGCCACGATATCGGCCCGCGTGATCTTGGTTAGAGCCTTGTCACGTAAGACCGGCTTTACGTGCAGCCGCAGACATTGATCGGCCAGCTTTCGCCAGCCCTCGCCCTTGCAGGACTTCGCAAACCGATCGGCGAAATTTGAGAAGGCGAGATCGACAGCTTCGCGGCGTTGCTGCTTTGCCGCTTCACCGGGATCGATACCTTGTGCGACGAGGATGGACAGGCGTTCGGCTTCCATCCGCGCGGTCGTCGGCGCCCAAGGCGAGCCGTGCATGCCGATCGTGTAGCGTCGCGTCTTCGCCTCTGCGCCACCCATCCGATATTGCAGGATGTAGTTTGCTCTGCCCGTGGGAAGAATCTTGACACCGAAGCCTTTGAGAGAGTCGTCCCAAAAGAAGTCTGCTTTACCGGCCGACATCAGCGCATCGACCGTCCGCTTGGTGATTTTTCCAGTCGCCATGACCATACCTTTCCTCTGCTCTCAGCAATCAGCCAGCAATCATCGTGGCGGAAACCGAGGGTTACGTTAGGAAGTGTATGTCGAGGTAAGTTATTGATCTAGGATGACAATTATACGCCAGGGTTGGCGGCTGTACGCCTAAAAATAAAATACCTCGTTTTTCGACCGCGCGTACCTCGTTTTTGCCCCTCCGATTCGCCGGATGGGCGCGAACGGCTACGAACGGCCGAGGTCGGACCGGTCTGCTAAGTATTGGATTTCAGGAGAGAAAAGTCGATTCTAGTGGTCCGATGCGGACCGCTGGGAACAGGCAGGTGGCGGAGCGGGAGGGATTCGAACCCACCCCTGGCATCGCTTTCAAATTCCACTGTTTTCTGCTACCTATCCCTTGGAAAATCAAGGGTTTTAGGTCGCTCGAAGCAGTTTGGCAGATCGCTCCAGTTCGCTGCGTTCCGCCCCATTCCGCGACTCAAACCCGGACGCAAACCCGGACGGAAGGCCGGACGCGGAGAACCCGGACGGGAACCCGGACGGAAGGACGGGTTCGACGGACGAAGGAGGATTCGAATGTCTCGCGCAATGCACAAGCTGAGCGCCCGTCGCGTGGAGACGATCAAGGCGGCAGGCTGGCACGGTGACGGGGGCGGGCTTTGGCTGCGCATTGACAACAGCGGCTCCCGGAAATGGGTGTTCGCCTGGGAGCGATCCAAACGCCGCCGAGAGATGGGGCTGGGTGCCGCCTCCGATATAACGCTTGCGACGGCACGCGAACTCGCTGCCGAGGCTCGTGCCTTATTGGCGCAGGGTCTTGATCCAATCGAAGAGCGACGTGCGAAAGAGGCTGAGCAGGAAGCTCCTGCCGCCACTGACGATGCCGCGGACGAAATCCCCAGCGTCCCGACCTTCGGCCAGTTCGCCGATACGTACATCGATGCCCACGAGGACGGCTGGAAGAATCCCAAGCATCGGCAGCAGTGGCGCAACACGATCAAGACGCATGCCAAGTCGCTTCTGAACATGCCTGTCGACACGATCACGTCGGATGACGTGGTTGCCGTCCTTCGTCCCATCTGGCGCAAGGTTCCCGAGACGGCCGGTCGCCTTCGAGGCCGGATCGAGAACATCCTGGATGCGGCAAAGGCGTCCAAGCATATCGTCAGCCCTTGGGAGAACCCTGCGCGGTGGCGTGGTAATCTGATACATCTCCTGCCCCGCCCGCCCAAGAAATCCCAGGTCAAGCATCACGCGGCGATGCCATTTGATGGCTTGCCTGATTTCTTCGGCAAACTGCGGCAGCGCCCCGCAACGGCTGCGCGGGCGCTCGAACTGACGATATTATGCGCCACCCGCACCAACGAAACGCTGCAGATGACGTGGTCGGAGGTCGACCTTGAACAGGCCGTGTGGACGGTGCCGGGCGAGCGGATGAAGATGGGGATAGAGCATCGCGTGCCGTTGCCCAGCCACGCCGTCGAACTCATCGAGGCACAGGCTCGAACGTCAAACCAGGCACCGGATACATATGTCTTCCCAGGCGAAAAGCCGGGCAGGCCCTTGTCGCAGATGGCGATGACGATGGTGTTGCGTAGGATGAAGCTCGGGCATTTCACAGTTCACGGCATGCGAAGCTGCTTTCGCGATTACATGGGTGACATGACCGATCATCCAGAGTCGCTCGTAGAGCAGGCGCTGGCGCACCAGATCGGTGACGAGACGACCCGGGCCTATCGGCGCGGCGACGCGTTCCTCAAGCGACGCGCGCTAATGCAGGAATGGCAGGATTATCTACTTCCGGTTCAGAAGCGCAGTCCGATGAAACGAGGCAGGATCAAATTGGCAGATTCTAAAGCTCCCACGCCAGTACCCGCCTGAGCCGTTTGATGCTGGCAACATAACCCATTCCGCCGCCGCGATCGGGCCGCTTCACAGCACGATCTTCCAATAGGCGAGCGCATCACGGACTTTCTGCCGAGGATAGAATTCGCCTGCGTTCTCGAGATCGCGCGTGATCGCGACCTTGCGCTTTCGCGCGTTGGCCCGGACCTTGTCGGTGATCGGAACGATCCCGGGCACAGTTCCCGACGCGGCGTGCCTCCAACTCTCGGGATAATCGGCGGAGTCGAAGGCGTCGCCAGCCTGCGGCAACAGGTCGGGATGGTCGCAGGACCAGCCAAACAGGTCGCCGGAGCACCGGCGGAGCATTGCCTTAACCTCCGGCATGACGTCGGTGAACGCCTTCAATGGCGTCGGCAGCAGAACCATATTGGCCACGCAGGAGAAGAAGCGATGGTCCTGCACGACCGAGTTGGCCTTGACGAAGCTCGGATCATCGACCCCCCAAATATGGCAACAGGTCCAGTGCGGCCGGTCCTTCAGGGTGATGCCCATAGCCTCGCATAGGGCCTTGTTGGCTTGGGTGTTACCCTCGATCTTGTCGGTGATATCACCCGACTGGCGGTTGGTGTTTTGCCGGCGGACCGACCAGTTCGCATTGTACAACGCGCCACGACGCGCGAATTCGGGATACCAGACCGGCAAAAGCCTGAAGGTCTCAGGATCAACCCAACGCGCGGTCTGCTCGATCAACGCCGCGATGCTTCGGGCATTGATATGTCGTTTGAGCACGAGAAGACCGTCTTCCAATTTTTCACTCCCCCGCTCGGACGGCGATCAGCCGATCGCGGCCTGCTCGTGAAAGCACGACTTCCGGTCTGAAGTCACCATCGGTGCGCGACACAAATCAATTGCGGACGCCCCAATCAATGCTCCCGAATTAGGCCCTCTATCCATGCATCGACCTCGCGTTCGCTCCAACGCGCTGCGGCAGCGGTAATCTTGTATGGCTTCGGGAAGCGCCCTTCGCCGATCATTGCGTAGATCATGGTCTTGCCGAGGCCTACGCGGTGCCGGACTTCTGCCAGCCGCAATAAGCGCTCCGGCGGGTGTATGCTGTCGCTGTCGGTCGTCATTTGCGCCGCTCCGCCAGCCCTTCGCGCGCCTTGGCAAAGCCGCGATCACTCGCGAGGAAAGCGGCAAGCATGTGCGGAACCAGATCAGACACCGACTGCTCATCGCCATATGCTTCACGGTAGATCGCGGCATAGGCCGTCAGGTCACGTTGAAGGTCCGGCGATATGCTGATGGTCAATTTGACGGGCGTCCTGTCGGGCAGACGACCAAGTTTGATATCCGTCATATCGGACTCCTATTCTTTCCACGGCGCCAGGATCAGATCCCGGTGAACAACCAGCCTGACCAGCGCACCCGTCCGGATCGTGATTGTCGGCTGGATTTGCAGATTGCGGGAGGTGATCTGGTCGCCGGCGCGGGACACATTCTGCTGCGTGGATTCGCGGATCGCCTGGACGAGGTCGCTTTCCCCGGAGAAGGTCACGTTCGCGCCCACGCCAAGCAGGGTCGAAATCGCGACGCCCTTGAGCAACGCCCATGTGTGGAAGTCGACCTTGTCGGCGAGCCCGGCATAGCCCGACGGGTCCGTTGCTGGCACGTTGTCGAGCCGGATCGAACTGCCATCGGGCAAGATGATCCGCTGCCACACGACCAGCGCGCGCCGCTGGCCGAAGGCGACGACGCTGTCGTAGCTACCGATCAGCCGCGCGCCCTGCGGAATGAGAAGGATGTTGCCCGTTGCGCTGTCGAAGACGCGTTCGGTCACTTGAGCGGTGACGAGGCCAGGGAGGTCGGATCGAAGCCCGGTGATCAGGCTCGCCGCGATGACACTGCCGGCGGATAGCATGTTCGGAGACGCCGGCGGGCTCAACCGATGTTCGTTGACGTCGCCGCCGGTGTCGCGCGCCGCGACGAAGTCGGCCTTGCGCTGCTGGGCATTGGGATCGCGATCAGGATCGATAGCGATCCGCGACGCATCGGTAGCTGCGACCGGTGGCGAGGATGACGTCGCAGCGGCGTCGCGGCTCGGATCGGTGCGATTGCCGGATTGCACTAGCAATCCCGACTCGCGCGCCGCCTTCAGCTCCGCCGCGCGCCGATCGCGTTCGGTCGCGGCGGCCTGTTCCGCGCGACCGGTTTCGCCGCTCGCCGGCGCGACGCCCATCGCGCGCTGATGATCGAGGATCGGCCGGCCGAGATCGCCCGGCAATGGCGGTCCCAGCTTGGGCACGTCGCCATAGCTCCCCGGCAGTCCGCTCAGCGTATCGGCCGGCGCCTTCGCCGCGACCGTCTGGTCATCGGCTTGTCCAGCGAGGTGCAATGCGGACGGCCGCAGCGCGACCCAGGCTGTCGCGATCAGGCTGACGGAGCCGAGCGCTGCGATCGCCACCACGGCGCCGCGCTTGAAGCGAATCGCGCGCGCCGGCTGTGCGCGTAGCGCCAGCGTTTCCGGGTCCACCTTGCCCGGTGTGG
>NZ_JBGMOE010000051.1:0-14648 GCF_041424195.1 Tardiphaga sp.
CGGATGGCTGGAGCCAGTTCCCGTGGTACTGGAAGATCATCGACTATTTCTGGCATATGACGCTGCCGCTGATCTCGATGGTGCTCGGCGCCTTCGCCACCATGACGCTGCTGACCAAGAACTCGTTCCTCGACGAAATCCGCAAGCAATATGTGATGACGGCGCGCGCCAAGGGCTGCAACGAGCGGCAGGTGCTCTACAATCACATTTTCCGCAATGCCATGCTGATCGTCATCGCAGGATTCCCGGGCGCGTTCATTCATGCCTTTTTCTCAGGTTCGCTGCTGATCGAGACCATCTTTTCGCTCGACGGCCTCGGCCTCCTCGGCTTCGAAAGCGTGCTCAACCGCGATTACCCCGTAGTGTTCGGCACGCTGTTCATCTTTTCGCTGGTCGGTCTCGTCGTGAATCTCCTGTCCGATCTGGCCTATATGTGGATAGATCCGCGGATCGACTTTGAGGCGCGAGAAGTCTGATGACCATCACCGCGCCCCTTCCTGTGGAAAGCACCACGCAGTCGCCGCTCGGCGAGGCCGTGCCGCCGTCGCGGCATCCGCTCGGCATCTCGCCGCTCAACCAGCGCCGCTGGCAGAACTTCAAGTCCAATCGCCGTGGCTACTGGTCGTTCTGGATTTTCATGTTTCTGTTCTTCATCTCGCTGTTTGCCGAGGTGATCGCCAATGATCGGCCGTTTTTCATCAAGTTCGACGGCAAGATGTATTTTCCGGCTTTCGTCACCTATTCGGAGACGACCTTTGGCGGTGATTTCGAGACGGCGGCGGATTATCGCGATCCCTTCCTGCAGAAGCTGATCGCCGCGAAGAACGGCACCATTCTCTGGCCGCTGATCCGCTATTCCTACGACACGCACAACCTCGATCTGCCGACGCCGGCGCCGTCAAAGCCGACATGGATGCTCACCGAGGAACAGTGCAAGCCGGTGGTCGAAAAGAAGGGCCTCAAGAGCTGCCGCGACCTCGAATATAACTGGCTCGGCACTGACGATCAGGGCCGCGATGTCGTGGCGCGGCTGATCTATGGCTTCCGCATCTCGGTACTGTTCGGTCTTGCGCTCACGATTGTCTCGTCGATCATCGGCATCGCGGCAGGCGGCGTGCAGGGCTATTTCGGTGGCTGGGTCGATTTGGCCTTCCAGCGCTTCATTGAGATCTGGAGTGCGATCCCGTCACTCTATCTGCTGCTGATCCTGTCGTCGGTGCTGGTGCCGGGCTTCTTCGTGCTGCTCGGCATCCTGCTGCTGTTCTCATGGGTGTCGCTGGTCGGTCTCGTGCGCGCAGAATTCCTGCGTGGCCGCAACTTCGAATATATCATGGCGGCGCGAGCTCTCGGTGTGTCCAACGCCAAGATCATGATCCGGCATTTGCTGCCGAACGCTATGGTCGCCACCATGACCTTCCTGCCCTTTATCGTCTCGTCCTCGGTGATGACGCTGACCGCGCTGGATTTCCTCGGCTTCGGCCTGCCGCCAGGCTCGCCGTCGCTCGGCGAGCTGCTGTCGCAGGGCAAGGCCAATGTGCAGGCACCGTGGCTCGGTTTCACCGGTTTCTTCGCGGTGGCGATCATGCTGTCGCTGTTGATCTTCATCGGCGAAGGCGTCCGCGATGCCTTCGATCCGCGCAAGACGTTCAGATAGGGCCGCAGCATGGATGCCATCAACCAGCCGCTGCTCGATGTCCGCGATCTCTCGGTCGCGTTCCACCATGGCGGCAATACATCGGTTGCGGTCGACAGGGTGTCGTTCGAGATCAAGCGCGGTGAGTGCGTCGCGCTGGTGGGCGAATCCGGCTCGGGCAAATCCGTCAGCGCCATGTCGATCCTGCGGCTGCTGCCATATCCAACAGCGTCGCATCCGTCCGGCCATATCCGCTTCAAGGGCCATGAACTCCTGGGTATGTCGGAGCGCGAGATCCGCGGCATCCGCGGCAACGACATCTCCATCATCTTCCAGGAGCCGATGACCTCGCTGAATCCGCTGCACACGATCGGTGCGCAGATCGGCGAGATTCTGCAGCTCCATAACGGCATGCGCGGCAGCAAGGCGCGTGAACGCACGCTGGAACTGCTGACGCAGGTCGGCATTCCCGATCCGGAGACGCGTCTCGCCAGCTATCCGCATCAGCTCTCGGGCGGTCAGCGCCAGCGTGTGATGATCGCGATGGCGCTCGCCAATGAACCTGATCTCCTGATCGCCGATGAGCCGACCACCGCGCTGGATGTCACGGTGCAGGCGCAGATCCTTGCACTGCTGGCCGATATCCGGCAGCGGCTGGGGATGAGCCTGCTGTTCATCACACATGATCTCGGCATCGTTCGCCGTATCGCCGACACCGTCTGTGTCATGAACAACGGCAAGATCGTCGAGCAGGGGCCGGTGGAGCAGGTGTTCACGTCGCCACAACATCCCTATACGCGCGATCTGCTTGCCGCCGAACCGAAGCCCGATCCGGCGCCGCCGCGCCCGGAGGCGCCGGTGGTGATGTCCACGGACGATCTCAAGGTCTGGTTTCCGATCAAGCGCGGATTGTTGCGCAAGACGGTCGGTCACGTGAAGGCCGTGGACGGCGTCAGCCTGAAGGTGCGCCAGGGCGAAACGCTGGGGGTGGTCGGCGAGTCCGGCTCGGGCAAGACCACGTTGGGGCTCGCATTGCTGCGGCTGATCTCCTCGCAGGGACCGATTGTGTTCCTGAGCAGGGATATCCAGGGCCTGCAGTTCAAGGACATGCGGCCGATCCGGCGTGACATGCAGATCGTGTTTCAGGATCCGTTCGGCGCGCTGTCGCCGCGTATGTCGGTCGGCGATATCGTGGCCGAAGGTCTGAGCGTGCATCAGCCCTCTCTCTCTGCGGAGGATCGCGAGGCGCGTGTCGTCAAGGCGCTGGAAGACGTCGGCCTCGATTCCAAGACGCGGTTCCGCTATCCGCATGAATTCTCCGGCGGCCAGCGCCAGCGCATCAGCATCGCGCGCGCTGCCGTGCTGGAGCCGAGTTTCGTCGTTCTGGATGAGCCGACGAGTGCGCTCGACATGCTGTTCCAGGCCCAGATGGTGGATCTCCTGCGCGAGCTGCAGCGCAAGCGCGATCTCACTTATCTGTTTATCTCGCACGACCTGCGTGTGGTCGCGTCACTGGCGAGCCATCTCATCGTGATGCGGCACGGCAAGGTGGTTGAAGAAGGGCCGGCGGCAGACCTGTTCAAGAATCCAAAGAGCGATTACACCCGCGCGCTCTTTGCCGCGGCGTTCCGGATCGAGACAGCGCCGGGTGGGGCTGCTGCGCAGTAGGACATGATGACGAAAGACAACGATCACCGTTCCACGATTATGGACCGTGTTGCCGATGTCGCGATCTCGGCTCCGACAGTGGTCGGGCGTGGTTTCATGACCTACGAGCGATACGATATCGCGATCATTCGCGCGGACGATGAGACGTTGCGGCAGCAGCGCGACGTGTTGCGCGCGAGCAAGGTGGCAGCGGTGCTTCCCATCGATCTGGAACGCGGCAAGGTGGTGCTCATTCACCAGTTCCGTTTGCCGGCGCATCTGGCGACGGGGCGGGGTGAAATGGTCGAAATCGTCGCCGGGCGGATCGATGGGGACGAAACGCCGCTCGCAGCGGCTGCGCGCGAATGTGCAGAAGAGATCGGCGTAACGCCACAGCGTGTGTTTGAACTCTATAGCGTGCTGCCGACGCCCGGTTTCACCGATGAATATGTCACGTTCTTTCTCGGCTTCGTGGACAGCAGCAGGGTGCCGGATCGCGGCGGTCTTGTGGGCGAGACGGAGGATACCCGTCCCTTCGTCGTTTCCATAGATGAGGCGATCGCAGCGTTGGATGGCCGTGCGGTTTACAACGGTCTGATGGTCAGCGCCCTGCAATGGCTGGCGCTGCACCGGGACCGCCTGCAGGATTACTACGCGCGCGCGGTGCCTAGTCCAGTCGTCTGATGTTGGTCACGTCGCTGCCAGTCGCCTTGATCCGCGCAATCGCGCCTTTCGTGTTCTCGATGGCTGTTGCCATGTGATGCGCATTGGCATGCACGATCGTGTCGGCATCGCGGACGATAGCGACGTGGCCTTTCCAGAAGATCAGGTCGCCGCGCTTCAGATGCTGCATTTCGGTATCTGACAAGGCACGGCCGAGGCCGCTCTCCTGCATGTCGCTGTCGCGCGGGCACCCGGTTCCCGCTGCGGTCAGTGCGATCTGCACCAGCCCGGAGCAATCGATACCGAGGCTGCTCTTGCCGCCCCACAGATAGGGTGTACCGACGAAACGTTCGGCCACGGCAACGAAGTCGGTCTCGAATGCATCGATCTCCGCGACATGCTGCCTCGGCACGCAATGTCCGGCATTGGTCATCGCAAACGCATCGGTCATCTTGAGGATGGCCAGGCGCGCGCCGAGCGGCAGCGTATCCGTCGGCGGCAGCTTGATGGAGGGACCGGGAAAAAGGAACGTCCGGAGCGCGGTCACCTTGTGTGTCGGTGTCGGGCCGGGTGGATAGAGTGCGAGATCCGAGAGCCAGCCGACATAGCCGTCGCCATTGAGTTGACCCCAGGCCCAGCCTTCTTCGTTGCGGTCGTAGACGGTGAAGCGCTCGCCCTTCAAGGCCTGCGTATTCATTTCGGCGCCGGAGAATGGCTGGAGCCGCATGGAGGTGACGCCATCGGCAACCTCGAATTCCTCGCCGTCGACGAAACGCGCGGCTTCGACCTTGCCCTCAAGATATCGCGCGGCCACGTCCGGGCGCGCAGGCGTGAGCCGGGGGTCGTGTTTATCCATAGCGTTGGCTCAAGAGCTGATAGATCGCGCGGGCAGCCTGACACTCGCCGCCTTCGGGGCGCGCTGGCCTTGCCGATGGTGTCCAGCCATAGATATCAACATGCAGCCAGCTCGTCGCGGCTTCGACGAAACGCTGCAGAAACAGCGCGCAGGTGATCGAGCCGGCAAAGCCGCCGGAGGGCGCGTTGTTGATATTGGCCACCTTGGAGTCGAGCCAGGCATCGTAGGGAGCCCAGAGGGGCAGCCGCCAGAGTGGATCGTTCTGCTCCTTCGCACAGCGCGCGACATCGAGCGCCAGCGTCTCGTCATTGGTGTAGTAGGGCGGCAGATCGGGGCCGAGCGCCACGCGTGCGGCGCCGGTCAGCGTGCCCAGATCGACCAGCAGCTCCGGCTTCTCCTCGTCGGCATAGGCGAGCGCATCGGCCAGCACCAGGCGGCCCTCGGCGTCGGTGTTGCCGATCTCGACGGTTGGGCCCTTGCGCGACTTGAAAATATCGAGCGGGCGGAAGGCATTGCCGGCAACGGCGTTCTCCACCGCAGGGATCAGTACGCGCAACCGCACCTTGAGCTTCGCGTCCATCACCATCAGTGCCAGCGCCAGGACATTGGCGGCGCCACCCATGTCCTTCTTCATGATCAGCATGCCACTCGATGGCTTGAGGTCGAGGCCACCGGTGTCGAAGCAGACGCCTTTCCCGACCAGCGTCACCTTTGGATGCGACGGATCACCCCACGAGAAATCGATCAGCCGTGGCGCACGCGTCGAGGCCATGCCCACGGCGTGGATCAGCGGAAAATTCTGCTGCACGAGATCGTCGCCGACGATGCAGTTGAACTCCGCACCAAAACGCGCGGCGAGATCCCTGGCAGTCTGGGCGAGTTCTTCCGGTCCCATATCGTTCGACGGCGTATTGATGAGATCGCGCGCCAGTGCCGCGGCCTCAGCCATGCGGCTGATATCGGCGACATCGATGCCTTCCGGCGGCACCAGCTTCACCTTGGGCGCGTCATTCTTGCGATAACGGTCAAAACGATAGCTGCCGAGGGCGAAAGCCAGCACGGCGAGGCGGGTGTCGTGGGGGGCGTTGGCGAAACGGTAGGTGCCCGGTGGAAGCAGGCCGGGCAACTGCCCCGGGCGGAACAGGTCGCGTGATGTCGCGCTCTCGTCTTCCAGCCCGAAGATGACCTGGGCGATCTGGCCATCCGTTGCCGGCAACGCCAGCCAGGCGCCGGGCTTCGCCGCAAAGCCGTTGGCCGCGGCGAAAGCCTTCGCGGTCGCGGGGAGTGCCGCACTGACTTCGGGCCAGGTTGTCTTGGTCGCGAAGGTGATAGGAATGGCCGGGGCGGTGGCAGGGGTCGTGTCGAAGGCGGAATGCATATGCAGAATCTCGCGAAAGGGAGCGGCAATGACACCTGAAGCGCAAAGGGCGTCAAGCGACGGTATGTGAGGATATGGCGTGGCCTGCGCCGATTAACCAGCCATTAGGGTTAACACTCTATTGCTGAAGGCATCCGCCTCGTCCGCCCGCTCCATTGTTGAGTCAAATTGCCATGCGTCAGCCCCCTTGTCTTGCCCGGCTTCTGACGACCGCGGCAGTGACGGCAATCCTGGCGACAGGCCTTGCCGGCTGCAAGACCGCAGGCATGTCCGATATCACCGGTTCCCTTGGCGCCCGCGCGGAAGCGCCGGCCGATACAGATCCCGCCCGGGCCGTCGAAGTCTATGGCGAACGCTACCGTGCGAATCCGAAGGATGCCGACATAGCCTTGCGCTACGGCCAGGCGCTGCGCGCCAATGGCCAGCGCGCCCAGGCCGTGTCCGTGTTCGAACAAGCGACCCTGACAAATCCAAGCAATAGGCCGCTATTGGCCGGCTACGGCCGTGCGCTGGCCGACACCGGCAGCTTCCAGCGGGCCTTCGACGTTCTGACCACCGCACATAGCCCGGCCAATCCGGACTGGCGCATTCTTTCGGCTCAGGGCGCCGTCCTGGACCAGATGGGCAAGCATGACGAAGCGCGCCGCTATTACGGCAGCGCGCTGAAGATCCGGCCGGAGGAGCCCTCCGTGCTTTCCAATCTCGGCCTGTCCTACATGCTCTCGAAGGATCTGCCGCAGGCAGAGGCGACACTGCGCCGCGCGCAGGGCCACGGCAATGTCGATCCGCGCGTTCGCCAGAATCTGGGTCTTGTGGTTGGCCTGCAGGGCCGGTTCGGTGAAGCGGAGTCCATCGTCAAGGCCGACCTTCCGCCGGACGAAGCGGCAGCGAATGTCGCCTATCTCAAGCAGATGCTGAGCAGCAAGGACACGCCGCGCTTGGGCGCGCAGGACAATGACGCACCGCGCCGGTCGTAAGCGATCATCTCAACTTCGATCGAACGCCGTTGCGCGTGGTCTGTGACAGACAAAATCCAGAGATCGTGAGATCTCTGGATTTTTGTGTGATGCGATGACGGATCTCAAATCTCAACCGCGGCGCGGAGGCCGTCTCACTGCATCGCCGCGACCTTGATGCCCGTCGGGCCGAGAATGACGACGAACAGCACCGGCAGGAAGAACAGGATCATCGGCACCGTCAGCTTCGGCGGCAGCGCGGCGGCCTTCTTCTCGGCGTCGTTCATACGCATGTCGCGGTTTTCCTGCGCCATCACGCGAAGGCTCTGACCGAGCGGGGTGCCATAGCGTTCCGATTGCATCAGCGCCAGACAGACCGATTTGACACCCTCCAGTCCGGTGCGCTTTGCGAGGTTCTCATATGCAACCTTGCGATCCTGCAGATAAGACAGTTCGGCCGTGGTCAGCGTGAATTCCTCGGCCAGCGCCACCGACTGCGATCCGATTTCGATGGACACGCGGCGAAACGCGACCTCGATGGACATGCCGGATTCGATGCAGATCAGCAGCAGATCGAGCGCATCTGGAAATGCGCGGCGGATTGAAAGCTGGCGCTTGGAGATCGCGTTCTTGAGAAAGATCATCGGTGCCTGCAGGCCAAGATAGGCGGCGCCAAGGCACATGCCGATCTTGATGGGCATCGACTGTTCCATGCGCGAGATCACGAACACATAGAGGACCGCAAAAAAGAGGAAGGCGATCGGCGTGACGGCGCGGAAGAACAGGAAGGTGACATAAGGCGCCTGGCCGCGATAACCGGCCATGACCAGCTTGTCGAGGGCGGCTTCCTGCGCCAGCCATTTGCCGAGGTTGAAGTCGGTCACGACCTTGGAGACGAGTTGCTTCGGCGTCTGGCGCAGTGAGACCTTCTCGCCCTTGGCCATGCGATCCCGCTCGCGCTGCCGCAGCCGCTCCCGCTCGCTGGCTACTGCCTTCATCCGCTTGGCGAGACCGTCGCCGGCGAAGAGCGGCGTGAGCAGGCTGTAGGCCGTTGCTGCAACCGCGATCGCGGCAAGCAGCATCGTCATGAAACGGATGTCGTGGAGCTTTGCTATCAGAAGATCGACCATGCCAGCACCATCAGAAGTCGAAGTTGATCATGCGCTTCATGACGAAGATGCCGCAGGACATCCAGACGACGCAGGCGGCCAGCATCAGCCGGCCTGTCGGATGGGTCCACAGCAGCGAAATATATTCGGGCGTGCTGAGATAGACGAGCAACATCACGATCGGCGGCAGCGAGCCGATGATGCCGGCGGAGGCCTTGGCTTCCATCGACATCGCCTGGATTTTCTCGGCCATCTTCTTGCGGTCGCGCAACACCTTTGAGAGATTGCCGAGAGCTTCCGAGAGATTGCCGCCCGATTTCTGCTGAATTGCGATGACGATGCCGAAGAAGTTGGCTTCCGGCAGCGGCATGCGCTCATAGAGCCGCGCACAGGCATCGCCGAGCGGCATACCGATCGTCTGGGTTTCGATGATGGCAAGAAATTCGCTGCGGAGGGGTTCCGACGCGTCGGCGGCGACAACCTTGATCGAATCGAACAGCGGCAGGCCCGCCTTGATACCGCGAACGATGACGTCGACGGCATCCGGCAGTGCTTTGAGGAAGGCGGCTTCACGCCGCTTCTTGAGAAAGCTGAGGACCCAGCGCGGAAGCCCGAAGCCGGCGGCGAAACCGAGGCCTGCCGCCGCGAGCAGACCGCTGCCAAACAGCATTGTCATCAGGAAGCTTCCACCCCCCAGAATGCCGGAAATCACCATGAATTTCTGGTCGCTCCAGTCGAGACCGGCCTGCGCGATCCGGATTCCGAGCGGGATCTTCTTTTCCTTCTGAAGACGTGCTTCGACTTCCTTGAGCGATCCTTCGACCTGCTCGCGCCGGGAGCGCTGGGTCCTGTCGACCTGGCGCGCCACGGGCTCCGTCCGCGCCACCGATGCACGGCGGACCTCGGCCTTCTTCTCGCCGGACAGGAGAGGATAGAGGAATACCCAGGCCAGACCGCCGACAGCGATGCTGGCCATGAATGCCAATGCGAGCGCCTGCATGTTCATCACTCGCTCCTCAGTTCGGCGCTATGACTTCGGAAGCGTCGAGCGCCGCCGCGAGCCGCTTCTCCTCGCCGTAATAGCGGGCACGATCCCAGAACCGCGGGCGGCCAATGCCGGTCGAGCGGTGCCGTCCAATGATGTTGCCGTTGGCGTCTTCGCCCACCATGTCGTAGACGAACAGATCCTGCGTAATGATGGTGTCGCCTTCCATGCCCATCACCTCGGTGATGTGCGTGATGCGACGCGAACCGTCGCGAAGACGGGCCGCCTGAACGATGACGTCGATCGATGCGCAGATCATTTCGCGGATGGTGCGCGACGGCAGTGAGAAGCCGCCCATGGTGATCATGGATTCGCAGCGCGAAAGCGCTTCACGCGGATTATTGGCGTGCAGGGTGCCCATCGAGCCGTCATGGCCGGTATTCATCGCCTGCAGCAGGTCGAACGCCTCAGGTCCGCGGACTTCGCCGACGATGATCCGCTCCGGGCGCATACGCAGACAGTTGCGCACCAGTTCGCGCATCGTGATCTGGCCTTCGCCTTCGATATTCGGCGGCCGGGTTTCTAGGCGCACCACGTGCGGCTGTTGCAGCTGAAGTTCCGCGGCGTCCTCACAGGTGATGATACGCTCGTCGTCGTCGATATAGTTGGTGAGGCAGTTCAGCAGGGTGGTCTTGCCCGAGCCGGTACCGCCGGAGATCAGCACGTTGGCGCGGCAGCGGCCGATGATCTGGAGGATCTGGGCGCCGTCTGGCGAGATCGCGCCGAATTTGACCAACTGCTCGAGCGTCAGCTTGTCCTTCTTGAACTTACGAATCGTCAGCGCAGGACCATCGATGGCCAGCGGCGGCACGATGGCGTTGACGCGCGAGCCGTCGGCAAGACGGGCGTCGCAGATCGGTGAGGATTCGTCGACGCGGCGGCCGACCTGGCTGACGATGCGCTGGCAGATATTCAGCAGTTGCTGATTGTCGCGGAAACGGATGCCGGTCTTCTGGATCTTGCCGGCGACTTCGATGAACACCGTGCCGGCGCCATTGACCATGATGTCGGCGATGTCGTCGCGTGCCAGCAACGGCTCGAGCGGCCCGTAGCCGAGTACGTCGTTGCAGATATCGTCGAGCAGTTCTTCCTGCTCGGCGATGGACATCACGATGTTCTTGATCGCGATGATCTCGTTCACGATGTCGCGGATTTCCTCCCGCGCGGACTCGCCGTCGAGCTTGGCAAGCTGCGCGAGGTCGATAGCTTCGATCAGGGCGCCGAAAATCGTCGCCTTGACCTGATAGTAATTCTCGGAGCGGCGCTCAGCGACGACGGGGGCCGGTGCTGCGCGGGCAGGTGACAGCGGCGGCGATGACACGGCTGGCGGCGCAGACGCAGTCATCGCGCCGGGAGATGGCCCCGGCGCGCCGAGGGGCTTGACGGCCCGGACATCGGTATCTGTTCCGCTACGCTTACCAAACACGATAATACTCCATGCGGTGAATTACTTCGACCGCAACTTCTCCAGGAACGGACCCAGGAAGGATCCTCGTGGCTTCTTGGTCTCGCCGCGGCCGGTCAGCCGCTGCGCAATTTGCAGAAAGAGTTCCGTGGTGCGATGGTTGGCAGCAATCTCGGCAATCATCTGACCATTATTGGCGGCCGAGCCGAACATCTGCGGATCGAACGGGATCGTGACGATCGGCGGCGTCTCGATGGCCTTGGCGAATTCACTGGCGCTGATCTCGGGCCGCTTCGGAACGCCGACCTGATTGAGGCAGTACAGCGGTGCACGATCATTGGGGCGCGAGGCCTTGATCAGATCGTACATGTTCTTGGTATTGCGCAGGTTGGCGAGATCCGGCGCCGCGACGATCAGGATGTCGTCCGCGCCGATCAGTGCCCGCTTGGTCCAGCCCGACCATTGATGCGGAACGTCGAGCACGATGCAGGGCATCGTCGAGCGTAATGTGTCAAAGATCGAATCGAAGGCTTCGCTGCCAAAGTCGTAGACGCGGTCCAGCGTGGCGGGGGCAGCCAGCAGACTGAGATGATCGGTGCATTTCGACAGCAGTCGGTCTATGAAGGCGGTATCGACACGGTCCGGCGAAAATACTGCGTCGGCGATGCCCTGCGGTGGGTCCTGGTTGTAGTCCAGCCCGGCAGTTCCAAAGGCGAGATCGAGATCGGCGACAACGGAGTCCAGCGCCAGATCGCGCGCGATCGCCCAGGCAACGTTGTGGGCGATGGTGGACGCGCCGACGCCGCCCTTGGCGCCGACCACGGCAATGATGCGGCCGACCGCCTTGGCTTCGGGCGCCGAGAACAGTCCGCAGATCGAACGAACGACGTCGATGGTCGCAACAGGCGCGATCACGTAGTCGCTGACGCCGCGACGAACGAGCTCGCGGTACAGCGTGACATCGTTGACCTTGCCGATCACCACGACGCGGGTGCCGGCGTCGCAAACCGTCGCCAGCTGATCAAGACCAGCGAGAATGTCGCCACGCGGTTCGGTCTCGAGAACAATGACATTCGGCGTCGGTGCCGACCGATAGGCTTCGATGGCCGCCGCCATGCCGCCCATCTGAATTTTGATGTGGGCCTTGCCCAGACGCCTGTCTTCCGCGGCGGCCTGCACGGCGGCAGCGGTTTCGACGGTCTCGCAGAACGCCTGCACCGACACGCGTGGTGCCGGCGCAATATGCTCCTCTGCCGCGGGCGTTGCGGCGGCGGATTCTTCGTCTGCGGTTTTCTGCGCGTAGCTAATCATTGGCCCACATTGCTGATTTTGGTCTTGTCTTCGGGATAGGTCGTCGCAGTGCTCTCACCCTTGCGATACTTGTCCAGCACGACGGTACGTCGGCCGGCATAGACAGGGGTTTCGGCGCGCGGCTGAACCAGGTCCGAAGGATTGGCGACCATGGCGGCGAGATTGCGTTGCTGGGCGCAGCCGAGATTGTAATACGGCTTGTTCGCGAGATAGCCCTTGTTCTTAATCGACGATGCAAGGTCGTCGGGCCAGGTGCCGCACGGACCGGCCGAAGCCGCGATCAGCGGGTAGCTGACGCGGATGGTCGGCAGCATACGCGGATCGCTCGGCTGATAGTTGCGCATCAGGACGCCGTTCTGCGGCACGCCGATCGCCATCAGGAGTGAATGAACCTCGCGATAAGACTCTTTGGCGGCGCGTGCATTCGGTGTGTTGACCGGCACCTCCGCGGTGATGACGCCGGTGCCTTCGCGCAACCAGTCCTGACCGAGCGATATGACATCCGCGCGCTGTGTCGCCGACAGGCCGCCACGCTGGCTGCCGACGAAGACCTCGGTGGTCTTGGCCCGCTCTTCGACAACGATGGGATGCCGCAGCCGGTAATCGTCCGGTATGCTTGACGTGGTGTCCTGCGCAACGGTCTTGCACCCACCGAGCGCAAGCGCCAGGAACAGCAGCGCGCCGGTGGCAGTCCGCTTGCGCGAAGAATGTATCGCTGTGTAATTGATCATGGTCATCTGATACTTGCCCCGTCTCAATCCGTGATGAAGCCGAAAGCGCCGTGATAACTGCGCGTCGGTTGGGTCGGCTCGGTGCGGTGCGGTGCGCCATAGATGCGGTTGACGTTGCCGAGCAGATCGGCCTGCGGATCGGATGCATCCACGAAGCCGTCATCCGGACGAGAGAGATCCTTCTGTGCGACGGCGCGGACCACATAAGGCGTGACCAGGACCATCAGCTCGGTGTTGTTGTTGACGTAATCCCGGCTGCGGAACAGCGTGCCCAGCACGGGCAATTGCGACATGCCCGGCAGGCCGCTGATGGCCGCTTTGGTCTGCTGCTTGATAAGGCCGGCCATCACCATCGAACCGCCGGACGGGATCTCGAGCGTGGTGTCCGCACGGTTGACCTTGATCGCCGGGATCGACGTTCCGCTGATCGTGACGGAATTTTCCTGCGACAGTTCGGAGACTTCGGTGCCGACACGCAGGCTGATACGACCTTCGCTCAGAACCACTGGCGTGAAGCCCAGCGAGATACCGAACTTCTTGAAGGTGATCTGTGTCGTACAGATCCGCGTCGTGGGATCGCAGGTATTGCCGCCGGGGACCGGGAATTCACCGCCTGCAAGGAAATTGGCGGTCTCGCCGGAGATGGCGGTCAGCGTGGGCTCGGCGAGTGTCCGGATGACGCCGGCGTTTTCCATCGCCTTCAGCGTTGCCGTGACGGATGGCGTCGATCCGAAGGATCCCTTGAGGAGATTATCGCCGACCAGGCTGCTGCCGCGCGCCGTGAACGGATTGCTGTTGTTGAAGGTGACGACGGACGTGCCATAGCTCATCGATGCCGACAGATCGACGCCGAGCTGCTTGACGATGTTCCGCTGGACTTCCGCAACGGTGACCTTGAGCATGACCTGATCACGTCCGCGCACCGAGATGCTGTTCACGACCTTGTCCATGCCGCCGGCAAGGCGCGCCGCGAGGTCCGCGGCCTGCTGCGCTTCGAGCTGGCTCGATGCCGTACCCGACAGCATCACGCTATCACCGAGACCTTCGATCCGAATATCGGCATTGGGCATGGTCTGCTTGAGCGCGGCCCGAATACCGTTCAGATCGCGCGTGACGGCGATATCATAGGCGGCGATCTGCTGGCCGCTGACGTCGAAGAATACGATGTTGGTCTGGCCGACGGTCGCACCGATGATGTAGGCGCGCTGCGCCGAACGGACGACGGCGTTGGCGATCTTGGGATCGGCGACCAGCACATCCTTGATGTCGCGCGGCAGGTCGATGACGATCGACTTGCCGATGCCGAGCGGCAGGAATTTCGCGTTCAAGGGGCCGGCGCTGCCGGCTTGCATGGACGTGGCGTCGGCCGCGAAGACTGCCGTCAATACGGGATTGATCGTGAGCGCCGTGATGGCGGTGAGCGACAGCGCGTGGGCTGCAAGGGCCCGCATCGATCCGCCTGTTGTGATGCGCTTCATCGCCTGCGTCCTCTTGATCACTTCGTCACGGTCGCGGTCGACGGGATGCCGTAACGCACGATGTTAATGCTGTCGTGCTTGCCGCCATTGGGATCTTCAACCGGCGCCGGCGCGTTGGCATCGACCAGGGCCCGCAACGCCAGCGAGATGGTGCCGCTCTGCCGCGCGCGGGCGAGCAACTCGGCCTGTTCAGGCTTCAATTCGAGCGTTGCGGTCTTGCCCACGACTGAATTCTGGCCGTCCTTTTCCTTGGGGGCCTGATCGATGGCGAGAACGCGGATATTGTTCAGGATGATCTCGGAGTTGATGACCTCCATGCCGCCGCGATCGCCGCCCCGCTCACGCTTCGACAGGAGCACGTCGACGCGGTCGTTCGGCAAAATGAAGCCGCCGGCGCCGGTTTCCGGCGAAATTTCGGTGGAGACGGCGCGCATGC
>NZ_JBGMOE010000052.1:0-14637 GCF_041424195.1 Tardiphaga sp.
TCGGCGGGGGGATCAGGGCTGACTCCATGAGCAGCACCAATCCTACCCGACTGGACGAATCTGTCGGCCCCTATGAGGATAGCTGTCCCCGCCACATTCTCGACCTTCTGACCCCGACCGACCGGGAGCACGCCCTCGACTGGCGCGCGCGGTGCCGTGCCAACCTGGCCCGCCGATCGCGCAAGATCGAGGACGGCGACCGGATCAAACTGGCCCAGGCGCTGACCTTCTCCGATGGTCATGTGGGTGACGAATTTATCGTCGTGAAGCGCGGCCGCCGCCTGAGTTTCCGCGATCCCGCGACTCGCTGCGGCTATGCGATCAGCCGGTTCATGGAGCGCGACTGGACGATCCTGCCGGTCACTAAGGTTCACAAGACGATCTTTGCATGAGTGCGTCAGCCAGTATCATTCCCGCAGCAGGGAGAAGCCATCATGTTTGCCGCGTGTCTTGAATTGTCGCCCAAGCGTCTGCAGCTTTGCAGCCGCGAGAACGCCAATCGCGTCGCAGGTCGCCTATTCGACGAGCGGCCGGGTAGGCTGTCGATCGTCCGCACTGGCGATCCGCTGCAACCATTCCGGGTCTGCACGACGCCGGCGGCCGATGATCATGTCGAGGTGGAGATGACATTTTGATCCGGATCGCGGCGGCCATCATCCTCGCGGGCGGAGCCGCTCTCACATCGCCCTCATGGTCTCAGAGTTTCGACGCGAAGGCGCGGGCGCTCGATGGCGATACCGTGGCCGTCGATTTCCGGTTGCTTGGGGTCGACGCATTCGAGCGCGGGCAGCTCTGTCGGCGCGCCTCGGGATGTTGGCAGTGTGGGAAGGCCGCACAGGATTTCGCCGCGAACGCCCTGCGCTCCAAGGCCGCGACGATCCGGCTCGTGTCTTCGTCTTCTTATGGCCGCCCCGTTGCGGTCGTTACAGTCGACGGCGCGGATTTGGGAGAGCGTCTTATCCGCGCGGGTCTCGCGACCCCGCAGGCGAGTTATCTCAGAGACGATCCCGCTCGCCTGCGCGCATATAATGCGGCCTTCGCTTCGGCCAGGAGGCAAAGGGCAGGGGCCTTTGCCGGAGACTGGATCGAACCGTCGCGCTGGCGGCACGGGAACCGCCTGAGCTGCGAGCGCTGATGGTCAGGCCGACAAAGTCGGGTCGGCCCACCAAGATGGTCCCTGCTCGAAATTTCCGTCCATCCTGACCAACGGCCCATCGGGCGCGTCGGCCACATAGGGGTTCACGAGCGGCATCACCGTCTCCTTCAGGCGCTTCTGTTCGCCTGCGATGCGCCCGCGCCGCTCCAGCAGATCCTCCAGCCATTCAAGATCGTCGAGCATCGACACCACGCCGCGGCCGGCGAGGCAGAAATAGATGCAGCGCTGAAAATCGTCGGCACCATCATTGCCCAGGATCTCCGCCAGCTTCAGCTTGCCCGCCGAAACCCCTTCATGCATCCAGCTTACCGCCTCGCGCAGCTCCCGCACCGAATAGTAGGCGTCCTCGACATGAATGCCGATCGCCGCATTGGCGATCATCCGACGGGTCGGCCGGTTCTCCATATCCAGCGCCGCATCCCGCAGCGTTATGTCGAGATCGAACAGGTGTCGGATGCTGGGCGTCGTCATGGCAAATCTCCTACTCATTAGAACGTAACGTGAACATGCGCGACCGTCAATTGTCCGCGTGCTTCCGTTGCGAGCGGAGCGCGCATCATGCCCATCAACGTCATCGTCGGCCTTCCGCACCTGAACGATGGGCCGATCCTTCAGCGGGCACGCGCGCTTGGCCGGACCGCGCTCATCTCGGCGAACGCGCTTTCACGTTGGTCCGAAAAGCGCGGCTGGCGGGAATGGACCGGATGGCGCCTGGGGCAACTCCAGAATGCACGGGGTTTGTCCGGCCTCTGCCTGGACTCCGCAGGCTTCGTCGCGACTGCGCGCTATGGTGGCTTCCCGTGGTCCCTGTCGGACTATGTATCGCTCGCGGCGGCCTATCCAGTCCAATGGTGGGCAAGTGCCGATTACTGCGTCGAGGCTGAGATCGCGCGAGATCGCGACGAAGTCTTCGACCGCCTGTCGCGCACCATCCGCGCCAATCGCGACTGCCGCATCCTGGGCGAGGATGCCGGAATAGCCGACAGACTGATGCCTGTGATCCAGGGCCGGCGACCATCCGACTATGAGCGCTGTGTCGATGCGCTCTGGGGTTCGCTCCGCCCCGGCGCATTGATCGGTGTCGGAAGCATGTGCCGGCGCGATATTCACGGACCGGAAGGCCTGATCGCGGTCATCGACCATCTCGATCAGATTCTTCCGGCCGGTGTTCTGCTCCACGCATTCGGCGTCAAGGGCACGGCACTGCCCTTCCTTCTGCCTTTCGCACACCGGGTCGCGTCGATCGACAGCCAGGCCTATGGCGTCGGTGCGCGTCGGGCAGCCCTGAAGGCGGGGATCTCCAAGACCGATCGCGTCGTGGCCGATTACATGGAGCAATGGCTCGCCGGTCAGTACCACCGACTAACCGAGCGGCCGCGCCGCCTTCCGCAGCAACGGCCTGCTGACGCAGATCCTCCGCCGATCGATCCCTGGGAGGCCGCAATCGCGCAGGCCCGTACCGAAATCCGCGATCTCATCGAGTCCGGCGATCTCTTAGGTCCGGTCCTCTGATCTGTCTCATTAGGAACGGATGCGGAGAGGGATCAGGCCGACCGCCGCGCTAACCCAAAGAGCTGGCGGTGGTCGGCCTGATCCCTCGCTTGGCGAGGCGCTCGACTTAAGCGATCGACTGCGATGCCAGATCGGGGGCGGCATCCTGCTTTGCCGCCTCCGCCTTCCGCTCCGAATAGCGGTCGACGAGCTGCACGGCGTGCCCACGGGTGAGCACGGTAAAGCGCACCAGCTCCTCCATCACATCGACGATGCGGTCATAGTAACTGGAGGGCTTCATGCGACCGGCTTCGTCGAACTCCTTGTAGGCCATCGCCACGCTTGACTGGTTGGGGATGGTGAACATCCGCATCCAGCGGCCGAGCAGCCGGAGCGTGTTGACCGCGTTGAACGACTGCGATCCGCCCGACACCTGCATCACCGCCAGCGTGCGGCCCTGGGTCGGGCGCATCCCCTTCATCTCCAGCGGCAGATGGTCGATCTGCGCTTTCATGATACCGGTGATCTGGCCGTGACGCTCCGGGCTGCACCACACCATGCCCTCCGACCACATGGCATGGTCGCGCAGTTCATGGACGGCGGGATGATCGTCGCCCTTCACCTGATCGGGCAACGGCAGGTCGGTCGGATCGAAGATGCGCGTCTCCGCCCCGAAGAACTGGAGCAACCGTGCCGCCTCCTCGACTGCGAAACGCGAGAAGGACCGTTCGCGCAATGAACCATAGAGCAGCAGGATACGCGGCGGTGGATCGCCCGCACCAAGCCCGAACGCGGGCCGCTCATGGACATAGCGGAGATCGAGCGCCGGCAGATGATCCGGGTCGGTCAACTCGCTGATACGGGTCAAGCAGCGGCTCCCTTCTCATACCAGCCGCGTGTCCGCTTCACGATCGCCACGACCGACAGCATCACCGGCACCTCGACCAGCACGCCAACCACCGTGGCGAGCGCGGCGCCGGACTTGAGGCCGAACAGGCTTATTGCGGCGGCCACCGCCAGCTCGAAGAAATTGGACGCGCCGATCAGCGCGGCGGGCGCCGCCACGCACCATGCGACGCCAAAACGGCGGCTCAGCCAATAGGCCAGCCCGGCATTGAAATAGACCTGTACCAGAATCGGCACGGCGATGAGCGCGATCACAAAGGGCTGCGCGACGATTGCCTCGCCCTGGAAGCCGAACAGCAACATCAGCGTCGCCAGCAGGGCGGTGAGCGACACCGGCCCGAGCCGGGCCAGCAGCCGGTCAAGCGCGGCCTGTCCGCCTGATGCCAGCACGGCGCGACGGACGAGCTGCGCGACGATCACCGGCACGACAATGTAGAGGCCGACCGAGAGCAACAGCGTATCCCACGGCACCGTCACCGAGGCGACGCCGAGCAGCAGCCCGACCAGCGGTGCGAAGGCGAACACCATGATGAGGTCGTTCAGCGCCACCTGGCTCAACGTGTAATTGGGTTCGCCGTCGCAGAGGTTCGACCACACGAACACCATTGCCGTGCAGGGCGCAGCCGCCAGCAGGATCAGCCCGGCGATATAGGACGGCGCTTCGCCCGCCGGCAGCAACGGCGCGAACATCCAGCCCAGGAACAGCGTGCCGAGCAGCGCCATCGAGAAAGGCTTGACCGCCCAATTGATGAACAGCGTGACACCGACGCCCTTCCAATGCTGGCGCACCGATCCCAGCGCGCCGAAGTCGATCTTGAGCAGCATCGGCACGATCATCAGCCAGATCAGCACCGCGACGACGAGATTGACCCGCGCCACCTCGGCGGAGGCAATCGCGCCGAACAGGCCGGGCAACATATGGCCGAGCGCGATCCCAGCAACGATGCAGAGCGCCACCCACAGGGTCAGATAGCGCTCGAAGAAGGAGATGCCGGGACGAGCCGGCGTGGCGTCGAGAACGGTCGCCATGCCTCAGATCACCCGCGCGCCGGCCGCATCGACGACCTGTTGGCCGTCCTCCTTGGCGAATGCGCCCTGTTGCGGTGCGGGTAGCAGGTCCAGTACCGCCTCCGAAGGGCGACACAGTTTCACGCCGAGCGGCGAGACGACCAGCGGCCGGTTGATGAGGATCGGGTGTGCCATCATTGCGTCGATCAGGGCTTCATCTGACAGCGAGGGATCGCCCAGGCCTAGTTCGGCATAGGGCGTGCCCTTCTCGCGCAGCAGCTCGCGCGGCGTGATCCCGGCGCGCGCGATGAGCTGGACCAGCAATGGCCGCGACGGTGGGGTCTTCAGATATTCGATGACATGCGGCTCGATCCCGGCATTGCGGATCAGGCCCACCACGTTGCGCGACGTGCCGCACTCCGGGTTGTGATAGACGATGATGTCGGTCACGCCGCATCTCCCCGGCGAGTGGTCGAGCCTTCGGTATGGCCGATCTCGCGCAGCTTGGCGGTCAGCGCCGTGGCTTCGAGCTTGTCGATCGGCAGCGAGATGAACAGCCGGATACGGTTTTCCAGATAGTTCAGCGCCATCACGAAAGCGCGTTCGCGCTCTATGTCACCGCCCTGGACATGGCTTGGATCTTCGATGCCCCAATGGGCCGTCATTGGATGGCCGGGCCATACCGGGCAGACTTCACCGGCTGCGTCGTCGCAGACGGTGAACACGAAATCCATGACCGGCGCACCGGGCCGGGAAAACTCCTCCCAGCTTTTCGAGCGCAGGCCCTCGGTCGGATAGTCGAGCCGTTCCAGCAGTGCGAGCGCGTCGGGGTTAACCGCGCCCTTGGGATAGCTCCCGGCCGAGAAGGCATGGAAGCGACCTTGGCCGAGCTTGTTCATGGCGCTCTCGGCGAGGATCGAGCGTGCCGAATTGCCGGTGCAGAGGAACAGGACGTTGAACACGCGATCGGTGGACATGGCAGTCTCCGTCAGCAGCAGGGGACGAGTTCGGCGACGAGCGGTGCACACAGTTCCGGTTTTCCGGCGCAGCAGTCCTTCACCAGAAAGAGGGTCAGCGCGCGCAGCGCATCGAGGTCGGCGCAGTAGATGATCGACCGGCTTTGCCGCTCGGACTTCAGCAGGCCCGCGCGCGTCAACGCGGCGAGGTGCGCGGACATCGTGTTCTGAGGAACGTCGAGCGCTTTTGCGATCTCGCCGGCGGGCAATCCTTCGGGCTCGTGGCGCACCAGCAACCGAAATGCGTCAAGGCGTGTGCCCTGCGCGAGAGCGGCCAGGGCCGTGATAGCCGAATCAGTATCCATATATCCGAGATAGTGGATATATGGATGAATTGGAACAGGCGTCGTGTCGCCCGGCCCAAAAAGTGCTCGCTCAGCCGACTGTCCGAACTGGAAAGGCCGGGATGATGCTAGAATAACCGCCCTGATCCCGCGTGCGTGAGGCGGAGGTGTGATCCATGGTGACGATCATCCGTGCCGTTCCAGGTGAGCCCGGCATTCCCGCCGGGTTCCCCATCCTGTTCGACGCGAACATGGCCATCATCGAGCCGGCCTTTGCCTATCTGCTCGAACATGCCGAGGTTCATGGCCACTCCCAGGCCTCGGAGACGGTACGGACCTATGGCGAGCACCTGTATGAGTGGTTCGATGCGCTCGAGCAGTCCAACATCAAATGGGATGTCGCTGACGAGCATATACTCGCAGCTTATCGATCCCGAATGCTCGAAGGGCCGAGCCAGCATACCGGGCGGCCGTTTGCCCGCTCCACCATCAATGCCCGGGTTGCCACCGTCTATCGCTTCTATTCCTGGGCCCTCGATCACGACTTCATCCGGCATCGTGCGTTCCCGCGACCGTTGCAGACACGGCAGGGCAGGGGACCGCGTGTTGGGCCACAGATCAGACGCCGTTCGACCGGGAGCCTCACGGTCTCGGTCCCGGAGCAACTGCCACGACCAATGCGCCCCGATGAGCTGGCAAGGCTGTTCGCGCAGCTTGCGCCGACCGCGCGCCTTGCAGGGGAGTGGGCGCTGTGCGCAGGCCTTCGACGCAAGGAACTATGTGCTCTGGCGGTCGATCAGATACCGGATAGCTGGTCGCTTCACCCGGAAGAGACGCCGCTTGTAGGCGTGCCGCTCAGCATCACCAAGGGCGACCGGCCGCGAACGGTCTATCCGCCGGTTCGCCTGCTTGATCGCACGCACTGGTATATCGGAGAGGACCGGGCCCGGATCGTGCGGCGCGCGCGCAATGCCGATCCCCGCTACAGGGCGCCGCCCAATCTTCTCCTGAATGAACATGGCCGTGCGATGACGCGCAAACGCCTGACGGCGCTTCTGTCCGAGGCGTTCGCGGCCGCTGGGTTGCCCGGCACGCTGCATTGGCTCCGTCACACCTTCGCGATGGTGATGCTCACGCGGCTTCAGATCCAGGCTCGTGCCAATCCGGCGCTGAATCCGCTGAAGATCGTCCAGGTTCTGTTGGGCCATGCCTCGATCGCGACGACCGCCATCTACCTGCGCTGCGTCGAGCTGTACGAACCCGATATCAACGAGAGCCTTGCCTGGCTCTACGGCGAAGCGATCAACGATGCTGGCTGAGGGACGGATCGACCGCCGTATCGCGATCGATCGAGCATCGACCGCGCAAGCGCCAGATGATCGACGCTTCTCCTTTCGTGATGAATGGGGACAGGTCGTGCAGACGTTCGATCCGGTCGCCCTCGACATGCCACATGACCTCACCTGCGCCTTTGTCGAGGCGTTCAGGGTTCATGATGCCGGATCTTCGATCTCCACACGACGCGGACGCTGGAGAGTGATCCGGCGCTTCGGTCGCTTCCTACGCACAGAAGGCGTAAGCTGTGCTGCTGATGTGAACGCCGGCACGATCCGGCGCTACATTGATGCGCTGGCACCCTCGATAGAAGGCCGCCAGCTCAGCCGAGCCACGATGGCTCAACGCTTCGCCAGCCTGAAACCATTGCTCGAGCGCATCGAGCAGACCGATCCGGATCTGTTCGGGAGCGCGCTCGCCATCCCCTACAGCCCGTTCCCCAGCACGGGGTGGGCGCCAGAACCCAAAGCCCGGCTCACGGCAGCGGAAATGAAAACGATCCTCGCGGCCGCCTATGAAGAGATCGACATCGCATGGGCGCGGTTCCAGCGCGGCCAGAAGATCATCGCCTCTCCCCAACCCCCGGAGGGAACTGGTCCGAGAGAGGCGCTCGCGCGCTGGGTGTGGAAACTCCACCGGATCGGCGGCGGCATCGCTCCGAGCGGCGAGGCAATCCGCGCTGCCGGGATCAACCCGAACTCGCTCGAGCATCATGGACGTCAGGAGGCGATCGCTCAGCATTATCACCTGACCTCGCACACGATGGGGCCGTTCTTTGTCGCGCTGGCGATCCAGCTTGCCGCCAATCCCCAGCCTCTTCGGGCGATCCGCCGCGACTGCCTCGTGCCCCATCCACTCGATGATCATCGGGTCATGGTGGAATGGCTCAAGCAGCGGGGCGGTCGAACTCCGAAAATGCAGCGTCGGTCCTTCGACCGCCGTAAAATGCGATCCGCACCGCGTCTGATCGAAATGCTGCTGGCGATGACCGAGCCGCTGATCGAGCATGCTCCGCCTGAAGAACGGGAATGTCTGTTCCTGATCCGCTATCTGTCGCGGGCCTATTATCGCAGGCACGACTATCCTGCCGGCCTGATCGCGCCCGACAGCATCCCCGGGTTCATCAATCGCTTCATCGGCCGCACCAACAGGCGGATCGAACGCTGGAACACCGCACATCCGGAGCAACCGAAACCACTGGTGCCCAAGTTCACGGCCTCGCAACTACGCGGCAGCGTCGCCACGGAGCATTATCTGGCTTCTGGCGGCGACCTGCGCGCGGCAGGGACGGTTCTCAATCACGCCAGCCTCGTCACGACCGATCGCTACGTCGAGGGACCGGCCGCACGGAAGCTCGAGCAGGAGACGATCGCGCGCCTTCAGAAGCTCATGGTAGCCTGGGTCTGCGGACCCGACCGGAAGGAGCCCGCCCGCCACGGCCCGGTAACGGCATTGTTCGGGCATCGTTGTCTGGCGCCTGTCGAACAGGGCGCTGACGGAAATCCGCATCTCTGTCCGAGACTGCGAGGTTGCCTTGCCTGTCCGGGGCTGATCGTTCCGCTTGATGTCGAGCGGTTCGCGCGCGTGCTGCAAGCTCGCCGGCATCTTCTCGACGCCCGCGATCAGATCGATCCGGCTCGCTGGGCGTTGTTCTATGCGCCCAGCTTGCAGGTGCTCGAACATGATCTTCTTCCGGCGTTCCCGCCCGACTTGAGGGAGGAGGCAGAACAACGGGCCGCGATGCTCCCCGATCTCCCGGAACTGGAATGAGCGTTCCGCTCCTCGCCTTGCCGCAGGCCTCGCTGCGCGTCTCTCCGCACTCGATGTTCGGCGACGACCATTGGCAGATGGCGACAGGCGTCGTGGGTCAGCGGGACACCACCTTCCGCGTCGACTGGGGGTTCACACTGCCCGACGGAAGCCGGTTCAACGAGCCGCATTGGCGGACGCTGCGCGAGGCGAGCAAGCATCTGCTCTGGTCGTTGCACAGCGATCCACCTCCCGGTCGATCCGCGCTCTCGTTACGTTCGCTTGGAACGCAGGGAACGCTCCAGCGGGTCGTGCTGGAATGGATGGCGGGCCGCGGCCTGGCTCGATGGTCGGAACTGGATGACGAGGCCATCCGGCATCTATTCGATGATCTCGCCCAGCGCCCGAGAGACAATGGCACGATGGCGCTATCGACCGCGAGCAACTACCGCACGCTGCTGCGGGCGTTTTACCAACAGCGTGAGAAGCTTCCCGACACCCCGAAATCCGCGCCGCCTGCGCTCAATGAGCTGGGCCGTTGGCGCCCGGTCGAGCGGTGGCCCTATACGCCTGATGAAATCGCAATGCCGCTCGTTGCGGGAGCGCTCCATCTCATCGGCGAGCCAGCCGATACCATCCTTCATATGCGTGACGACATACAGGCGCTGCACGATGCGGCTTCCGCAAAAGGGCATGCAAAACCGGGGCGTTCCAGGCGCATACGCCGATACCTGCACGCTGCTCCACCGATCGAGTTTGTTCCTGGGCAGGCTCAGCCGCTGACGGTCCAGCCGATGCTCACCTTCAATGGCATGGTGGCCCGTCTCTACGAGGCTTGCTTCATTGTCCTCGCCTATCTCGTTGGGCCGCGCGCTTCGGAAATCCTATCGCTGGAAGCCGGTTGCATCGAGCGGGTGCAGGGCGAGCAGCAGAAGATGTTCGCCTATCTGACCGGCACGATCCGAAAGGACGCTCCAGGAGACGGAGTGCCGCATCGCTGGATCGCCCCCGAACCCGCCGTTCGCGCCATCGAAGTTCTTGAGCGCCTATCGGCACCATGGCGAGCGATCGACGGCCGACAATATCTCTGGCTGCTCCAGGTCCGCCCGGGGAGCGCGATCCGAACCTCGGCATTGCCGATCGAGCCGCTCACCAGTTCGGCTATGAATATACGCCTGAATGACGGCATTGGGGCCGCGCTTCGCCTTCCCGAAATCAACGGTGAAAGCTGGAGGCTTGCCACCCACCAGGGCCGCAAGACCTTCGCGCGGTTCGTGGGCCGGCGCGACAGGACCGGTCTCGCGGCATTGGCCAAGCATCTCGGGCATGTGACCCGCGCCATGACCGACCGCGCCTATGTCGGCACGGACTTCGAGCTGGTTGAACTGGTCGACGCCCAGGCGGCACGAGAAACCCGCGCCGCGCTCGAAGAGTTGCTGGTCGCGCCTCGCCTGGGCGGCAAGGCGGGGCGCGATCTTGCGGCGCGATCGCCGTTCCGCGGTCGCACGCACGATGGCGACCTCGATGCCTACATCACCCGCCTGTTGGCCGATACCGACATCAGGCTCGGCGTCTGCGACTGGGGCTACTGTCTCTACCGTCGGGAGACGTCTGCCTGCCTCGGGTCCGACAAAGAGCCCAATCCCGTTCTCCGCACGCAGGGCACATGCGTCACTTGCGCGAACTTCGCGGTGAGCGAACGTCACAAGCCGGTCTGGGAAGCCCGCCTGAAACGAAACCTGGCTCTCCTGGAAAGAACCGACCTTGACCCTGAAAGCCGAAATCTGGCGATCACGCGGGTCGAGGAGAGCCGCCGCGTGATCGACGATCTCGATTTGCAGCCCGCCGATGGCAACCTCGGCTGATACGCCCCAAGGGCGTCGCCGCGAGCGGGTCGCTACCCGCCTGCGGGAAGCTCTCGCCGTGTTGCGCGCCGATCCTGAATCCGAAATCTCCGTTGCGGCGCTGGCCCGGCACGCCGGCATCGGACGCAATGCGCTCTACACCAATCATCGCGCTGTGCTTGAAGATCTCCGTGCCCTTCAGGCTGAACGATCTCCGGCTTCGGGTCAGGATGAGGTTCCAAAGCTGGATGGAGGAAAGGGGGAGGCGGAGGTGCGGATCCGGGTGCTGGCCACCGAGAATGCCTCTCTCTTGCGGCGCGCGTTGATCGCGGAGAGCCGCGCGAAGCGGTTGGAGGAGCGCAATGCCGACCTTGTCCGCGAGCTTCGGGACCGACGCAATGTTGCTATGCTGCCGATCGCCCCGCCGAATGCGTCCGAAGAATAGCCGCGCGCGGGGCTAACCAGACGTCCGGTTAGCGAGCGCGCCCGAAAACCCTTCAAGGTCAGCCAACTGGACCTAATCGGACAGGCCGAACCAGACCTAAGACCTCGATCATGATGAGATGTTCGAGCCGTGGCTCGAGCAATGGGCGGCCGACATCTTCCATGACCAGACGGCGGAGCGGTGAAAGGGGAGGGGGAGTGGAAGGGTGAGCATCAGGCTCACCGAAAGGGTGCGCGTCGCGAGCAAGCGCGTGCACCGCCATTCTCACTAGGAGAACCGCCTTGACCGCATCGCACCCTGTCGGGACCGCCATGGTCCCGCTCGCCCGGATTGCCGTGGGCTATAATCCGCGCCGCTATTTCGACCGGAAGAAGCATGACGAACTCGTCGCCTCCCTGCGTTTGCGAGGCATGCTGCAGCCGATGCTGGTTCGGCCCGCTGCCGACCTGCCGGAGCATTTCACGATCGTCGCGGGCGGTCGCCGCTACCGGGCCGCAATGGAAGCCTTTGGCGAAAACGCCGAGGTGCCGGTCCTGATCCGGGAGATGACCGACCAGGAGGCGCTCGACGCGGCGATTGCCGAAAACGACGATCGCGATGATCCTTCCGAGACCGAGCAGGCGGACGCGGCCGTTCGCTATCTCGCGGCGTGCCAAGGCGACCGGGCTGAAGCTGCACGGCGGCTTGGCTGGTCCCGCGCAAAGCTGGACCGCCGGCTCGCGCTCGCCGACCTTTCCGAGACCGTCAAAACCGCGCTCGACGAGCGCCGGATCAAGGTCGGACACGCCGAATTGCTCGCCGCCGTTCCCGCCGACAAGCAGGACAAGGCGCTCGAGACGATCATCGCGGCCGGCCTTGACATCGCAAAGACCCGCGATCTTCTCATGAAGGTCACGCAGCGCCTCGCCGATGCCCTGTTCGACAAAACGGAATGCACCACCTGTCCGTTCAATTCAGGGACGCAGCGCGCCCTGTTCGACACCCATGTCGACGATGGCCACTGCACCAACGCTACCTGCTTCCAGCTAAAGACCGAGGCGGTCGAAGCTGCACGCCGTGATGCGGAGGCGGCCGCCGAGGCCGAGGACGCCGCCGCAGCGATCGAACACGATGACGGCGATGATGACGCTCTCGCCGACGATGGCGACGAAAACGAGGACGGCGGTGAGATCGGCGGTCTGACCGATGACGCAGCGCCTTCAGCACCTCTGGTCGGTCGCGGAACCGTCGTGCGCAAGGTTTCCACCAGCACCGGGCCCAGTGTTACCGCAAAGTCCATCGCAGGCCGCACGACCGACCTGCGGGAGGCGACATGGCGCACGGCGCTCGCCCGCGGGCTGGCCGACGATCCTTTGAACGCCCAGGCGGCGATCCTCGTGGCAGCGCTGACCGGCACGCTTTCGCACATCAAGTCAGGCACTTTGACCTCGCGCGCTGCACTGCTGGTCGACGCCGCGTTCCCCGATCGCGGTTTCAAGGAAAAGATCGCAGAGATCCGCGAGCTATCGGAGGTTCAGGCCACCACGGTGCTGGCTGCGATCGGGGCAGCATATGCCCGGGACGTCCAGTCGTTCGCGCACGTCGCCGATCTCGCCGGCGCCTTCGGCATCGACATCCGGACAGTCTGGCAGGTCGATCGCGCTTTTCTCGAACGATACACGAAGGACGAGCTCAAGTTCATTGCCGCCGAGAGCGGCCTGGTCGCGCACATGGGCGAGAAGGCATTCGCAAAGTTGCTCGGCGCCAAGAAGGGCGACCTGATCTCCGGCATGTTGAATGCTGTCGGGTTCGATTGGGCTGGCCGGGTGCCAAGCGCGATGGCCCTCGATGGCCGCTATGCGCCGCCCAATTCGCTTCCGCCCGCCAAGGCCGACGAGGTTGTCACCGAACTGGCCGCCTGACCTCGCCCAACTTTCCAATCAAGGAATCCCACAATGCTGATCACCAATCTTCTGCCCATGCTGGGCAGCTATTCGCTCGCCTTCGATCTTGTCGCCGGCGATGACGGTGTCGTTACCCTCATCATCATTCCCCGCGTCGCCGAAGGCAAAACGCACAAGGCCGAGGCCGGCGAGCTGCGTCCGATCTCGATCACAGCGACGGCCGCCGAGATCGATGCAGAGCTTGCGAAGGGCGCCGAGGGGGCGCTCGGTGGGCTGATTGCCACACGCATGGCGCTTGCCGATCAGATCGCGACCCAGCGGGACGCGGCCGAGGCCGCGCGCGCGGCGTCTGCGGAGGCGGCGAAGGCAAAGGCGGCATCGGCACCCGCCAAGCCGGTAGTCGCAGCGAGCACGCCGGCCGCGCCAGCGGCGGGCGCCCTGCCGGCCGATGCAAAATCGGAGGAGCCCGCCAGCCTCTGGTGATCGGAAGCAACCGACACCCTTTGCAATTCCAACAAGGACATTCCGATGCAGATCGACCATCTTGCCCGCGTCTACCGCTATGACGGTATCGACCTCCCGCAGCCGCCGCACCTTGCCAATGACCCGCAGGGGCTGCGCGCCTACCACGCCACCCTCTACCCGGCGATCCTCAATGCCGACCTGGTCGATGCCGGGGTTACTGGCGGTGTCCACGTCACCGAATATCGCCGAGCTGTCGGCACCAAGGGCTGACATGGCGCGCGTTCAAATGGCGGCCATCCCCGCCGCACCGCGCTGCACGCTGCTCCATTGGATCGAGAACGACCATGGCAACACTTCCGAACTCTCCCGGCCTGCCTGCAGCAAACAAGCCCAGGCCCTCCATGCGAAGATCATCCTCGACGCGGGCACGCGCGAGGATGGTCCTGCCGATCCTATCCCGCCACCCACAGGACTCTCCCTTCCTCCGCTCGGCTGATCTGGCAGGACGGACCGTCCATATCTCCCCTGATATTCCGGTGATGTTCGATCGACCTTTGGCGGCCCACCATAAGCTCGTCGGCAGTTGGGTCGCCTCGAAAGAGCAGGAGACAGTGCACCGCACGCGCCCTGAGGCGCGCCGACATATCGAACGGGTCTTCCAGACCGAGGTCCTCGAAAGCTTGCGGAGCTGCACGATCGCGGACCTGCGCGTCGTCGTGCTCAACGGCGAATCCTGCGGGGCGCCGGCGGTCGCGATCGTCTGCGACAGTGTCGGGCAGCTCGATCTCGGATGGATCGAGGACAGCAAGCGGCCGATCCCGTGGCGCGCGGCTGCGTATCGGGTGCTCGAGCGCACGCTCGGAAGTGCTCTCCCGATCTTCTGCTACGATGACCTCTTCGACAACATCTCGATGTACTATTGGGACGGCGAGACCGAGGACGCCGCTGCGCGCGAGGCCCTCGTTGCGCTCCATGGGGCTGACGACAGCGAGATCGCGGCCCTGAGAACACCGGGAATAAAAGGGGCCACGGATCGGCCGGTAGCACCGGATTAA
>NZ_JBGMOE010000053.1:0-14337 GCF_041424195.1 Tardiphaga sp.
AGCGGTTTTGTAAACCGAAGGTCGGGAGTTCAATCCTCTCAACCGGCACCATCTTGCCATGCCTCAGCTGCCGGTATCATTTGAGGCGCTCCTCAACCGTCCTCAACCGGGGCCTGATTGATCCGGCGCCGCGCGAACCCTCGCGGGCGTCTCGCGGTGGCAGACCTCTCGCTTGTCCTGCATTGCCTGTTGCCGAGCTTTAAGGCGGCCGCCGGCCGTCCTTGATGGCCTCGTTGATGTTCATGGGCGCTTCGGCGAAAGGTGTCTCCATCCTTACCCGAAAAACACCCATAATGCGGCCAGGAAAGACGCTGTCCCGAACGAGAGGGCGCCTGCGCACAGAGCGTGTTCCAGCAGCTCCCGCTCGTGACTGTGCTTGAAACACTGCCGGGTAAAGTATTGGTGAGTGAAGTGGTCTTCCATCTCCGCCTCCCTGAATGGGACAGAGAATCTGCTTCGTGATTCGCCGTCAAGCGGAGGTCGTGTTACTCTGCAAAATAACGTCTGCGGCAATCTGAACCTTTTTCCTGATAGCGCGACACAAGCGCTTCTCGTGAATGAAGGGGCCTCGCATGACTTTTCGCGCATCCTTCAGCTGGCTTTTCGGCAGCATCGCAACACCGGCATCTCAAGAGCGCGCCAAGCAATTGAATGCGGCGATGGATGAGTTTGTCCGGCTGCTCCACACCAATGGCTATGACAGCAAAAGCCCCGCCACCCTTGGAGAGGTGGCAGGACTTTCGGAACGTCCATCCTGCGCTCAGGACGCTCAGTCTTCCAACCAAGGATTGTGAGAGTCGTTCCCGGGTTACGACGGGGGCACCTCGACCGGCCTGCCCGTGTCCTCTTCGGTGCTGCACGGCTGAATGGTAGCCGTCGTCCAGCACCGGCTTGCCGTCCACAACGTCAACGAGCCCGGCTTCGTCGGCATGCTGCCAGACGTTCTCCGCGGTCGGGAATTCCTGGCTGAGTTTCGGGTTGTCCTCGAATAGCGCGCGCGAATCTGTTCACCCATCAACCGGACGATGGAGGCCGGTTCAGAAGCAGGGATACGCCCGGCCGTTCTGGCCGCGATAGGCCGCGGCCGATTGCTTGCAGCGGGCGGCGAGGGGGCCATCGTAATAGGCGAAGGTGCCCGGTTGCAGGCCCGGTCCGTAATTGTGCCCGTACAGGATCCGGTAGGGCTGGCCGGGTGCGGCAAAGGCGAAGGTCTCGGCGCTGTGATGATGCTTCCAGTGGCGCGCGAAAGCAGGGGTCGCGACCAGCGTCGACAGGATGATGGCTGCACTGAGAAACTTCATCGGGGCTCTCCGGACATGACGACTGCAGATGTCTGCGACCAAGGCTGATGGGATCAGATCACGTTGCGACGGCGATGCGCAAGATGCGCGCGGCGCTCTTGCGGCGGTGTTCAATCGGGATCAGAGCGCATCGCGAGCCCGTTGCGTTAACGAATCCACGCTGCGGTCCCGCGCATTTGAACTTCGCCTGATGCTTGCGCGTTAGGCTTACCGGCAGTTTAGGCCGCGCCTTTAACCCATCCTGCCAGGCGTTCGATTATCGTACCGCCGAGATGCAGGACATGGCCATGCGTATCCTTTCAGCACTGCTTTTCGTGATCGCGACGACGCTTCCCGCCGCGGCCGCCGATGGTTTCAACATCGTCGTGCCCGGCCGTCCGGGCGTGCCGATCATCATCAACGGCGTCGATGCATCCTATCGCGTGATCGAAGGCGACTGGGGTCTTGATCGCGGCATCCATATTCAGCCGACCGTCTACGGGGGACGCTACATCGATCCCGTTCCGAATGTCGGGCACTACTATCCGAGCCTCGGCCACAAGCCCGGCTACGGGCGTCTGGAGATCGAGCCGCCGGCCAATCGCAAATTGCCGCAGCCGGCCGAGAGTTTCCACGAAAACTGGTCGGCGAAATCAGCGCCGATGGAACGGCAGAACGAAGTGCCGTTCAATCCGCCTGAGGTCCTCATCGCGCCGCCAGAGTTCCGGCGCTGACCAAGCAATCACCAACAACGAAAAAACTACCGACAGGAGAGAGTATTCATGCGTAACGCGATTTCGAAATGGGTTGCGGCGTTTGCCGTTGTCACCGCTGCGGCCGGCACTGCGCCTGCGATGGCTTGCGGCGGCGGCCTGTTCACCTCAAACGGCTGCTCGCCTTGCGGTCAGGCCTATGTCAGCCCCTGCGGCCAGAGCTATAGCGCCGGTTACGGCTATGCCGGCGTGGCCGCCTATGAGCGGCTGCCCGATCCGACGCCGGTGACGCGTCAGTATTATTACGCCAACCAGGGCCCGACCTTCAGCGGCCCGGGCATGTTCGCGCCGGTCCCGACCTATCAGGAAACCGCGATCGGCTGGCGCGGCTATGGCGAGGGCTACGGCTACGGTTATCGTCGCGGCTATTACGGCGGCCCCTATGCCAATCCGGTGAACTATTCCTACGCGCCGGCGTATCGCGCGCCTGCGATCTACAGCTATCCGCAGCGCTCGCAGTACCGCGCGCGTCCGAGCTATCGCTACGGCTACAGCATGCAGCCGCGCGTTCGTTATGGCTACTCGCAGCGCAGCTACGCGTCGCGCAGCAGCTATCATCAGGCGCATCGCTATGGCGCGCCGAGGGTGATGTATGCGCCGCGTGCTGCAGGACCGCGTGGCTATCACCAGCCGCAGCAGCATCGCCGCCCGTACTGATCTGATCGAATGAAGAACGCCCGCTCGCAGCAATGCGGGCGGGCGTTGTCGTTTGGAGAGAGGGATTCTGTTTTGACGCGTTTTCTTGACGCGAACCGGGACCCACTTCGCTCGAAGACGCTCTAGCCCATGAGTCCGAGCTTGCTGGCGCCGACATAGAGCGCGAGCACGGCGGCATTGGAGACGTTGAGGCTCTTGATCTCGCCGGGCATGTCGAGCCGCGCGACGACGCTGCAGGTTTCTCGCGTCAGCCGCCGCAGTCCGCTGCCTTCGGCACCGAGCACTAGCGCCAGCGGTTGCTGCAGCGGGATCGCGCTGATGTTCTCAGCTCCCTCGCTGTCGAGGCCGACCGTCATGAAGCCGAGGTCGTTCAATTCGTTCAACGCCCGCGCCAGATTCGGCACCGTGATCATCGGCACCAGTTCCAGCGCGCCCGAGGCGGATTTGGCCAAGACGCCGGTGGCCTCCGGACTGTGCCGTGCCGTGGTGATGATCGCCTTGACCGCGAAAGCCGCAGCCGAGCGCAGGATGGCGCCCACATTGTGCGGATCGGTGATCTGGTCGAGCACCAGCACGATGCCGTCCTGGGGGAGGGTGTCCAGATCCGGCGATTCCAGCGGCTCGACCTCGGCGAGCAGGCCCTGATGCACGGCATCGGGCCCCAGCCGGCGGTCGATCTCGTCCGGACGGACCAGGACCGGTGGCACGCGGGTGTCGATCTTTTCCTCGGCCAGGCGCCGCGCAGCGTTTTCGGTCAGAATTAGCTTGCGGATGACCCGCTGCGGATTGGCCAGCGCCATGGTGACGGTATGCCAGCCATAGAGGATGGCCGGGCCGTCGCCGCCCGATTCCCGGCCGCGCCGGGGTGGGCGCCGTCCGTGATCTCGGCCCTGATCGCGGGATTTGTCCCGGTTTTGGCCACCAGGGCCGTCGCGTCCCTTGTCAGGGCCGCGCTGGAATCGCTGTTTTCGGTCTCGATCGCTCATGACTGGCTTGTCTCACGAGGGCCCGATAATGGCAATTTGACGCGCGGCAAAGAGGTGCGCGAAGGGCGGATATTCCTGCCCGGGTCGGTTGACTTTGCCCCATGGCTTCCGTCATAAACGCGCCAGCCGGGAGCCCGTTTACGGGCGCGCGTTTTAACGTCATCGATGGCCGTCCAGCCACTGATTTGGTGGGCTGAGGTCCGATGGCGTCAGGCGGGGGAGTGTCCCGAGTGGCAAAGGGAGCTGACTGTAAATCAGCCGTCTTATGACTTCGAAGGTTCGAGTCCTTCTTCCCCCACCATCCTCATTTCATTGAAGAATTAGCCCTGCGGGGCGGCGGGCTGTAAGCAGTCCGATTTTCGGTGTTTGTTCTATCGTCTGGGCGCCGCAAGGTGCAGGTGCTGCAGCGCATCGTCATGTCGACCGGTGCAGAGAAAGCCTAGTGACTCAGGACCGGGAGGTGCAATCGCCTTCAGCCGCAGTGGCGACATGGTATTCGGCGATTTTGACGAACCGGTGATCCTCGGCCGCTTCGGCTCATCGGACAGCCGCCAGAAATTGGGCGTGAAGGCAGGGTCCATCAACCTATCGGTAAAGGGCTCATTGCGCGAAATCGATCAGGCTGGGCCAAGAGGTCTCAGTGCTCGTTGACCGCAGCGCCGAGCTTGATCAGGCTCAGCGAGCGGTTCGCGGTCTCGCGCAGGCGGCAGTAGCTCGCGCTGCCCGGATACATGCCCGGCTCGACTTTGTCGAAGACCGCGCAGAAGCGATCACGCGATGCGGCGAAAGTTTTCTGCGAGTCCGCGACCGCCTTGATCACGTCATCGAACCCGCCGGTCTGAACCTTCTTTAGCGTCTCATTGGTTTTCTGCGTCCAAATGGCGAGTTCGCGCGCCGCGCAGGCTTTCCATTTGGCGACGTCGTCATTCGCGCCCTCTGCCGCTTTGATACAGGGATCGGCGACAAGCCCGACGCACGCGCCGCCGAAACCGCCGGTTTTCTCCGCGGTCTTCAGGCAGGCATCGATCACTGCAACGTCGGCTGGCGCGGTGCCTTGGGCGAAAGCCATCGATACGAGCATGAGGTTTGCGGCGAACATCACGGCGGCAAGTTTAAGCTTCATTGGAGATCCGCCTTTTTGGGTAATGGCAGAATGACATCCGGCTTATTGAATCTGTTGTTTGGTCCGGGCCTATCGATCCACCAGTCATAGAATTCGATGGCAGCATCGATCCAGTCGGCAACTCCATTCCAAACCTTATAGATAGCGTTCTTCATGCGAATAGGTCGCTGATGCGGCTCTCATGGTTCAAGGCTACGCGCGCTGTTGCACTCCTTGCCCAAGCGGCAAAAGCCCGTCGGTGAGGGCCGGGATGGAAGAACATGCGCGAGATTTCGAACGGCGCGTTAACCTTTCATTAACCGTGCCGGTCCAGCCTCCGGCCATGCGGTGGATCGCGACTCCTGGGGAACCGGTGACCGCATAGAGAAGCCGCCCGGCTGGGACCCGGGCGGCTTCTTGCCCAACATCCGAATCTCTCCGCCAGGCCACTCAACGCACAACGTCGCCCGGGCGGAATATGATCGCCCGGCGACGCTGGCTTACTTACTGGGCCGCAGAATCCCCAGCTCGGGTATGTGTGGCGAACCACGCAAAAGGTTCAGCGCCTTCGACCACTTTTTATCACACAAACAAGTGAAGCAGCCTGTCGCGAGCGGCCACCTGCAGCTTCAAGGCAGGCCGCGAGTGGCCTACCGGATGGAGCGAGGGCATCTATATTGAGTCAAGCGAGCGTGGTCGAAATTGGCCGACGCGCTAGTTTTGGACATGGCCCGCAATGACCATCTCCAAACTAATGAGGCATAGCCTCGTGGGAGGTTGTCCATGCACAGCGCCTACATCAACGGGAAAGATATCAAAATCGGCACGGCGATTTCTGTCGTCGGCAAATCGGTCGCGCCGGGAGAAATTCTCGCGCTCGAATACCCAAACAAGAGCCAGGTGTCAGGCAAGGTCATCTCAGCTTCGCATAACGAGCTCGAAGTCGAGATCAGTTCAGAGACCTGGCGGCTGCGTCCACACGCTCCGAGCGATGATACCATCCACAATGACCTGTCCGACAAAGATGCAACATTCTGGACGGTCCAGGCCAAGCTCTGAGCATCTGCCTCGCTCTCCTCCGGAGAGCAGGGTGATGTTTCAGGGCCAGGGCGGAAGAGAGAAATCTCCGCAGCGATTACGGTGGTGGTAATTGCGGATCCCGAGTTTCTCTCTCGCGCTCGTCTTGTAGGATCGAAATGGCTTCGGCGATCAGTGCGACGACAGGTCGTAGTTCGAGCCGCTCGGCTCGCCTTCGCACGTCGTGAAGATCGTTTTGCAACAGAATGAGATTGGAACGGCGGGAAATAGCTACCATAGCAGGAGGACTCCCTAGCTGGGAACCGCCCAAGCATTGTCATAGAGAAGAGTGTGTCGCGGAATAAATCATGCATCCGCCGAAAGCATCACACACGTTGACAAATCAGCCATGCGCTCAGGTTGTCGCAAAACAGGACGACGGAACAGGATCGCGCAGTTGCCAAGTCAACTACGCATGGTCCAGGAGTGCGGTAGATTTTGGACGACGTGATTTGGAAAACGGAGCGTGAGCGGGTAATAAGCGCGCATGAAAAATCGATTTCTCATCTTGCTTTCGGTTGCACTACTGGCTTCTGCAATTCTCGTCGTGTTTCACGGCGATCTCAGTGCCCGCGACCCCAATCATCTCAATAGACACGCTGCGCCGGTGACCCAGTGTGGCTATTGGGGTGAGATGTCCGAAGGAATGTCGTGCCGTTGAACCAGCGCGTGGACTCACCGGCGGGTAGCAAATCCGGATTGATGCGAGTTTGACCAACGCCAGGTGCCGGCGCGTCCGCCGTCACCCGGGAGTTTGCTTGCTCTACATTAACGGGGCCGCCGGGTAGTCATCGCTCAGAAGCAGCGCAGACAAGCGGCGCCTGAGTAACGTCCGGTCCTTCAGATGACGTGTGAAGAACCGGAATGCGTTCAGTCTCCAAAAATAGCTCACGCAAATTTATGCGAGACGTTTTTCGTCACTGTGTAGCAGGCGAGGCCTTCGGTGCCGCCTTCGCGGCCATAGCCGGAGTCCTTGACGCCGCCGAACGGTGTCTCCGCCGTCGATGCCACGAAGTGATTGATGGTGAGATTGCCGGTTTCCACGTCGTTGGAGATACGCTGCACGTTGTCGGCTGACTTCGTGAAGGCATAGGCGGCAAGGCCGAACGGCAATGCATTGGCCCTGGCGATGGCTTCGTCGAGATCACCAACCGGATTGACCAGCGCGAGCGGGCCGAACGGCTCCTCGTTCATCGCCAGCGCATCGTCCGGCACATCCGCCAGCACCGTGAGCGGGAAGTAATAGCCGCGATTGCCGACGCGCTGGCCGCCGGCGAGCACGCGCGCCCCGCGGTCCCTGGCATCCGATACCAGCCGCTCCATCGCCTCGATCCGGCGAATATTGGCGAGCGGCCCGAGCTGGGTCGACGGATCCATGCCGTTGCCGATCTTCAGCCTGGCCGCACCTTCGGCAAAACTCCTGGCGAAGGTCTCATAGTTCGACTCATGCACGAAGAAACGCGTCGGCGCGACACAGACCTGGCCCGCATTGCGCGACTTGGTGACGACCGATGCTGCTGCGGTAGCCACCGGATCGGCGTCGTCGCAGACGATGACGGGGCCGTGGCCGCCGAGCTCCATGATCGCCGGCTTCATGTGCTGGCCGGCCATGGCGGCGAGATGTTTGCCGACCGGCACCGAACCGGTGAAGGTGATGAGGCGGATCGCCTGATGCGGCACCAGATAGCTGGAGATCTCGGCGGGATCGCCGAACACGAGATTAAGTACGCCTGCCGGCAAACCGGCATCATGGAACGCACGCACCAGCTGCAGCGCGCCGGCCGGGGTTTCTTCCGATGCTTTCAGGATGATCGAACAGCCCGACGCCAGCGCGCCGGCAACCTTGCGCGCCGGTGAGCTCATCGGGAAATTCCACGGCGAGAACGCCGCGACGGGGCCGATCGGCTGGCGATACACCGTGTGCTGCAGGCCGGGGCCGGCCGGGATCACGCGGCCATACATGCGCATGCATTCGGTGGCGTCCCATTCAATGATCTCGCAGCCGCGCAGGATTTCGAGCCGCGCCTGATCGAGCGGCTTGCCCTGTTCGAGCACCATCGCCGTCGCCATCTCGTCCACGCGCGAACGGATCAGCGCGGCAGCTTTCAGGATGATTTGCGCGCGCGCATTCGGCGCCGTCTTGCGCCAGACATTGAAACCGCGTGTGGCCGCATCGAGCGCATCGTCGAGATCGGCCTTCGTCGCATGCGGCACGGTGCCGAGCACGCTCTCATCTGCGGGATTGATGATCGGCGTGCCGGATGCCCGGCGCCACTGTCCGTCCACGTAAAGCTCGATGTCTGGATAGGCCATTTCAAAGTCCACTTCTTGTTCGTGCGAAGCGGTTGACTCTGCCTCGCTTGCGCGGCATCCAATCATATGTTGATATAATAGAACAATAGTTCTGTTAGGCAGAACGTGCTGGAATTGGATCAGGTCGACGATGAGCGTGATCGGCAACAGCGGAACGGCGAAGTACGCAGCGGCAGCCGCCGCAACGCGCGCTGCACGCATCGCCGTGATCACGCATCGCCTTCGCTGAACCGCGTCCTTCAAGAACGATGACCGGGGAGAGAGACATGAGACGGGACAAGGCGGCATGGCCGCTGACACGCCGCGCGGCGATTGCCATGACGATGCTGGCCGGTGCGGCAATGCTGACACCGTCGGCACAGGCGCAGGACAGCTATCCGAGCAAGATGATCAGGCTGCTGGTGCCGTTCCCGGCCGGCAGCGCCACCGACGTCGAAGCACGCTTCCTCGCCGAGAAAGTCGGCGCGGTGCTCGGCCAGAAGATCCTCGTCGACAACAAGCCGGGCGCCAACGCCAATATCGGCGCCGCGGAAGTCGCGCGCGCGGCTGGTGATGGCTACACGCTGTATCTCGCGACCAATTCGACCCATTCGGCCAATGTGCATCTCTACAACAAGATGCCGTTCGATCCCGTCGCCGACTTCACGCCGATCGCGCGGCTGACGCGCAATCCGCTGGTGATGGTGGTCAACAAGGATTTCCCGGCCAAGGACCTCAAGGAATTCATCGCCTATGCCAAGGCGAATCCGGGCAAGCTGAGCTATGGCTCGGGCAACACCGGCAGCATGGCGGCAGCGCAGCTCGTCAAGTCGATGGCGTCGGTCGACGCTGTGCGCATCTCCTATCCCGGCACGCCGCAGGCGATCACCGATCTGCTCGGTGGTCGCATTGAATTCGTCATCACCGACGTCGCGGTGACGCGCGAATTCATCAACAATGGCAGCCTGCGTGCGCTCGGCGTGACCACATCGCAGAAGGTCGCCTCGCTGCCGAACGTGGCGCCCATGGCCGATGTCGGTCTGCCCGGCTACGACTTCGCCGCCTGGAGCGGGTTGTTCGGGCCGAAGAATGTGCCGGCCGACATCGTGCAGAAGCTCAACAAGGCATTCCTTGAGGTGATGGCGACGGACGAAGCCAAGAAGTTCTTCGCCGATATCGGCCTCGAGCCGGATGTCAGCACGCCTGAAGGACTCGCCGAGCACGTCGCCAAGCAGACCGAACTGTGGGGCCGCATCATCAGGGAGTCCGGCCTTGAAAAAATCTGATCCCGTCAGCGAGGCGTTCGCGCAACTGCCGGGCCTGCTGGAGCGCGACGCCGCGCTGATCCAGCGCGGCCGTTTCCTTGATGTGGATTGTCTGCTCGGTTCGACGGAGCAGGCGTTCCACGTCGCGATCCGTGCCGGCCGCATCACCGACATGGTGCCGGCGCCGGTGCTGATGCGCTCGTGGACCTTCGGTTATCGCGCCACGCCCGACGCATGGACCGCGTTCTGGCAGCCGATGCCGAAGGCCGGATGGCACGATTTGCTGTCGCTCACCAAGCGCGGCGAAGCCACGCTCGACGGCGATATCCGGCCCTTCATGACCCATCTGCAATATTTCAAGGATCTGCTGGCGCTGCCGCGCAAGTCGGGAGATGTCGCATGACCGGATATATCGAGCCAATGGTCGGCCATTACGTGCATGTCGATATCGACGGCACCTCGCACCGGATCTATTTCGAGGAAGCCGGGCAGGGCATTCCGCTGGTCTGCCTGCACACGGCCGGCTCCGACAACCGGCAGTGGCGCTATCTCCTTGCCGATGAGGAGTTCACGAAGAACTACCGCATCATCGCCTTCGACATGCCCTGGCACGGCAAGTCGAATCCGCCGGCGAACTGGGACGGCAGCGAATATCAGCTCACCACCGCACGCTACACACAGACGATCCGCGCGTTCTGCGCGGCGCTCGATCTCGACAAGCCTGTCGTGATGGGCTGTTCGATCGGCGGCCGCATCGTGCTCAATCTGGCGATCGATCACGCCAGCGAGTTCCGCGCGTTGATCGGCCTCGAGGCCGCGGACTTCCAGGCGCCGTGGTACGACACGACCTGGCTCAACCGCCCCGACATTCATGGCGGTGAAGTCTGCGCCGCGCTGGTGTCCGGCCTCGTCGCGCCGCAGTCTCCTGCGGAGGCGCGCATGGAAACGCTGTGGGCCTACAAGCAGGGTGGCCCCGGCGTGTTCAAGGGCGACCTGTATTTCTATCGCGTCGATGGCGACCTGCGCGGCCGCACCAAGGCGATCGATACCAAACACTGTCCGCTCTATCTGCTCACCGGCGAATACGACTTCTCCTGCATGCCTGAAGATACCGTGCGCACGGCGTCCGGCATTGCGGGCGCGGAGGTCACGGTCATGGAGCAGCTCGGCCATTTCCCGATGAGCGAGAACCCCGCGCAATTCCGCCGCTACATCGCGCCGGTGCTTGAGAAAATCCAACAACAGAAACTTTGAGGACGCATCACATGACATCCAGGGCATTCACGACAAGTCTTTATCTATCCGCCGCACTGCTGCTGTCGGCACAGGTCGCCGGCGCGGCCGAGACCATCAAGATCGGCGTGCTGAACGACCAGTCCGGCGTGTTCGCCGACAATGGCGGCGTCGGCTCCGTGGCGGCAGCGAAGCTCGCGGCCGAGGACTTCGGCGGCGAGATTCTCGGGCAGAAGATCGAGGTGGTCACCGCCGATCACCAGAACAAGCCGGATATCGCGGCCTCGACCGCGCGTCGCTGGTTCGACACCGAAGGCGTCGATATGATCGCCGACGGCGCGGCATCGTCGGCCGGCTTCGCGATCCTCGAAGTGGCCAAGCAGAAGGGCAAGATCTTCACCATCAGCGGCCCGGGCTCGTCGGACTTCACAGGCAAGGCCTGTTCGGCGACCAGCTTCCACTTCAATTACGACACCTATGCGCTGTCCAAGCTGACCAGCGAGGCGATCACCAAGGCCGGCGGCAACACCTGGTATTTCATCTCGGCCGATTATGCCTTCGGTCATGCGCTGCAGCGTGACGCCACCAAATTCATCGAAGGCGCCGGCGGCAAGGTGATCGGCTCGTCCGCGCATCCGCTCGGGACCACCGACATGGCTTCGTTCCTGCTGCAGGCGCAGGGCTCCAAGGCCAAGGTCGTCGGCCTCGCCACCTCGGGCGCCGATGTGCAGACCGCCATCAAGCAGGCTGGTGAATTCGGCATCGTCGAGAGCGGCCAGCAGCTTGCCGGTCTTCTCGTCTTCATCACCGACGTCAATGCGCTCGGCCTCAAGGCCACGCAGGGCCTGCAGGTGACGACCTCGTTCTACTGGGACCTCAACGAGGAGACCCGCGCCTGGACCAAGGCGCTACTTCGCGCTGACCAACAACAAGGTGCCGAGCATGGTGCAGGCCGGCGTCTATAGCGGCGTGCATCACTATCTCGCCGCCGTGAAGGCCGCCGGCACCAAGGACCCGGCCACGGTCGCCAGGAAGATGCACGAGATGAAGGTCAACGACATGTACAACAAGGACGTCACCGTGCGTCCGGACGGCCGCGTGCTGCACAACATGTATCTGGTGCAGGTCAAGAAGCCGGAAGAATCGAAGTACAAGTTCGATTACTACAAGGTCATCACCACCTCGCCCGGCGAACAGGCATTCCGGCCGATGAGCGAAGGCAATTGCCCGCTGGTCAAAGGCTGAACGAATTGCGACATCGCGGGCGCAGCCTGGCTGCGCCCGTCTATCGATCCCGATCTGGAATGAAGACGAAGGAATACGGCATGGTGACTGCCATTGGTTTTATCGGTCTTGGCGTAATGGGCGAGCCGATGTGCCGCAATCTGGCCCGCAAGTCGGGCGTGCCGGTGTTCGGCTTCGACCGCGCCGATGCGCCGCTCGCGCGTCTCGCGGAAGCCGGCGTCAAGCGCGCCGCATCGCTGGCCGAACTGGCCAGCCAGTGTGACGTGATCTTCATGGCACTGCCGAGCGGCAAACATGTCGCTGCGGTGTGCGACGGCGATGACGGTCTGCTCGCGCATGCCGATGCCCGCCACACCATCGTCGATCTCGGCACCTCGCCGGTGGAAGCCAGCCGTGAACTGGCCAAGCGCTTCGCCGCCAAGGGCGCTGCCTATGCCGATGCGCCGATCGCGCGGACCCGGCAGGCCGCAGAGGAAGGCACGCTGAGCGTCATGGTCGGCGCCGATGCCGCCGTCTTCGCCAAGCTGCAGCCGCTGATCGCGACCTTCGCCACCGACATCACCCATTGCGGCGATATCGGCGCCGGGCAGGTGGTGAAGATCCTCAACAACATGGTGTTGATGGAAACAGTCGTCGCCCTCGGCGAGGCGCTGGAGACGGCGAAGCGCGCCGGCCTCGATCCCAAACTGGTGTTCGAGACGCTGGCCAAGGGCTCCGCCGACAGTTTCGCGCTGCGCAACCACGGCATGAAGGCGATGCTGCCCGACACCTTCCCGGAGCGGGCCTTCTCGACTGAATATGCGCGCAAGGACATCTCCTATGCGCTCGATCTCGCCAAATCGGTGAACATCAAGTTGCAGGGCGCGGAACTTGCCGACAAGCTCCTTGGCCAGGCGATTGACGCCGGTGATGGCGACCTCTACTGGCCGGTTGTTGCGCGCGTCATCAAGGCGTCGCATACAGCCTGATGGGAAGCGCGATGAAGAAGCCCGCAACCAGATCTGTGACGACGGAGGCCCCGGCGCGCGAAGCCGGCGAGGGCGTCGCCGCCGTCGAACGGGCTCTCTCCATCGTCGCGGCACTGGAAACCGCCGACCAGCCGATGACGCTGGCCGAGCTTGCGGTGCGTACGGGCTTCTACAAGAGCACCATCCTGCGGCTGCTGGGATCGCTGATCCCGACCGGTTATGTGACTCGGCTGCCGGACGGGAGCTACGATCTCGGCCCGACGGCGTTCCGCCTCGGCGTCGCCTTCACCCGCAAAAATGCGCTCGGGCATCATGTGCTGCCGGCGCTGCAGGAACTGGTTGATCGCGGCACCGAGAGTGCGTCCTTCCACGTCCGGCAGGATGCCGACAACCGCGTCTGCCTGTTTCGGGTGAATTCGCGCCACGCGACGCTGGATCGCGTCGAGGCCGGTCACAGTTACGCGCTGCTGCGCGGCGCCGCCGGCCACATCATTCTGGCTTACGCCGGCAGCACGGGTCCGCGCTACGACGCCATTCGCGCCACCGGCTCCGATGTCTCGCTTGGCGAGCGTGATCCGAGCTGTGCCGCTGTCGCGGCGCCGGTGTTCGGTCCGCGCGGCATGCTGGTCGGCGTGATCTCGCTGTCGGGGCCGCGCGAACGGTTCGGCGAGGCAGAGATCGCCGAAATGAAACGCGTGCTCGGCCCTGTCGCCGAGAAGCTCACCATCAATCTGGGCGGCGAATGGCCAGCCTATCGTCGCTGACAGTTTTGCACGCGGTGACGAACCGCGAGGGAATAGCCTGATCATGGCAACATCCACATCCATGCCCGACGTGCTCGTGATCGGCGGCGGCAATGCGGCTTTGTGCTCGGCGCTGATGGCGCGCGAGGCGGGGGCGTCGGTGCTGATGCTGGAATCCGCGCCAAAGGAATGGCGCGGCGGCAACTCGATGCATGTGCGCAACCTGCGCTGCATGCATGACGAACCGCAGGATGTGCTGGTCGAGGCCTATCCCGAGGAAGAATATTGGCAGGACCTGCTCAAGGTCACGGGTGGCCTGACCGACGAGCCGCTGGCGCGCATGGTGATCCGGCATTCGTCGCGCTGCCGGCCATGGATGCGCAAGCACGGCGTCCACTTCCAGCCGCCTTTGTCCGGCGCGCTGCATGTGGCCCGCACCAATGCGTTCTTCATGGGCGGCGGCAAGGCGCTGGTGAATGCCTATTATCGCAGTGCCGGGGCGCTCGGCGTCGAGATCCGCTACGACACGCCGGTGAAGAGCCTTGAGCTGAAGGACGGCCAGTTCGTCGCCGCGATCACCGAGAGCGGCGAGCGCATTGCCGCCAAGAGCTGCGTGCTCGGCTGCGGCGGCTTCGAGTCCAATCTGGAATGGCAGCGCGAGGCCTGGGGCCAGAACGAGCGCGGTGAATGGACCGCGGAGAACTTCCTGATCCGCG
>NZ_JBGMOE010000054.1:0-14286 GCF_041424195.1 Tardiphaga sp.
CATCCCGCCCCGCAATCGTGACGATCGCGATCGCCCCTCTCGGTGGGGCAGGACGAAGGGGAAAATAATCAAGATGGGGATGTTGTCAATAGTAATAGGAAAAAATGTTTGCGGCGATCCCGGCCACACGCGTCAGTGGAAACTCCGGGCTTAGTCCAGCGATGAGCAATCGCCAGCCTTGAAAGCAAAAGGGCACGCGCTGAAGCGCGTGCCCTTCGATTGAGCGCAGGAAGAGAGCGAGACAGGCGGGCGCGAATGAGGCGCCCTGCCAATCCTGCTTAGCCTCTACTCGGGCTTGATGCCGGCGAACTGGGCAACCTTGCCCCACTTCTCGATTTCGGACTGCACATAGGCATCCATATCGGCCGGCGAGCCGCCGGTGGGATCGGCGCCGAGCTTGATCAGGCGGGCCGTGCCGTCGGCCGACTTGATGAACTTGTCGGTCGAGGCATTGAGCCTGGCGATGATGTCTTTCGGCGTCTTGGCGGGGGCTGCGATGGTGAACCAGGAGGCGGCGTCGTAGCCGGGAACGCCGGCTTCGGCGATGGTTGGAATGTCCTTCATCGGCTCCCAGCGCTTGCTGGTGGAGACGGCCAGCGCACGGATCTGGTTGCTCTCGGCGAAAGGCTGCGCCGCCGGCAGGTTGTCGATCATCACATGGACGCGGCCGCCGATCAGGTCGGTGAGCGCGGGGGCGCTGCCCTTGTAGGGCACGTGGGTCAGCTTCACGCCGGTCATGGACTTGAACAGTTCGGTCGACAGATGCGCGGTCGAACCGAGGCCCGGCGTGCCGTAGAAATATTCGTCCGGCTTGGCCTTGGCGAGTTCGATGAATTCCTTGACGCTCTTGGCCGGCAGCGAATTGGTCACCGAGAACAGGTTGGGCACCTTGGCGATCACGATCACCGACGCCAGATCCTTGACCGGATCATAGGTCATGTTCTTGAACACGAACTTGTTGATGGCGTGGGTGCCGGGCGTGCCGACCAGGAAGGTGTAGCCGTCGCCGTCCGCCTTGGCGACGAAGTCAGCGGCGATGTTGCCGCCGGCGCCGGCCTTGTTCTCGACGATGAACTGCTGGCCCATCTCTTCGGACATCTTCTGCGCGACGACGCGGGCCAGAATGTCAGTGGTGCCGCCGGCTGCGAACGGAACGATGAACTTCACCGGCTTGGTGGGCCACTCGGCTGCGCTGGCGCGGCGGGTGAGGATCGGCAGGGTACCAAGGGCGGCGGCGCCACCGAGAATCACGGAGCGGCGGGACGGGAAGCGAATCGACGACGACATTTCGAAGGAGTCCTTTGTAATCGTGTGTCCCAAGGGACGAGTTGCGCGCAAACTACGCGGTTGCACTACGAGTTGCTACCGCAATGCAATACCATCCTTAAGCATTCGGTACTAAACGGGGATGACAGCGTCCGAAGGCCGCGTCTCCGGCATGGGCATGATGAACAAAATGAGTCTGGCGGCGGCAGGGGGTGACTATTTCGTTACCCTTCAAGGCAAAGGCCGCGATGCCCCGGGGCGTCGCGGCCTGAAGTCTGGCCTTGTTATGGCCGGCCTTACTTGCCGATGCCCTTTTCCTTGAAGTACTTCAGCGCGCCCGGATGGAACGGCACCGGCGAGCGGTCCTGCACCTGGTTGTCGAGCGAGAAGCTCTCGGCCTCCTTGTGCACGGCGACGATGTCGGCCTTCTTCTCCACCAGCGTCTTGACGATGTTGTAGGCATCGTCATCGCTCATCTTGTTACCCGTAACGATGATGTTCCAGACCTCGGTATTGGCGTTGTCCTTGTCCATGCCGGGATAGATGCTCTTGCTGATCGTCGATGGCGAATACAGCTTGCCGTATTTCGCATTCATCTTGTCGGCGAGATCGGCGTGATCGATCAGCTTCATCTTCAGTCCCGGCGTTGCCGCAAGGTCGGTCACCGCTGCGGTCGGTACGCCGCCGACCCACATGAAGGCGTCGATCTTGCGGTCCTTGATGGCATTGACGCTCTCGGCGACGCCGAGCCGCTCGCGCTTCATGTCCTTGTCCTTGTCGAGACCGGCGGCTTCCAGCACGCGGAAGGCCATCACCTCGGTGGCGCTGCCCGGCGAACCCGTGGAGACGCGCTTGCCCTTGAGGTCGGACATTTTCTCGATGCCGGTGCCATCCACGGTCACCACATGCATGCGGTTCGGATAGACCACGAGCAGCGTCTGCAGCGGGACCTTGCCGCTCTTGAACTTGTCCTCACCCTTGAAGGCGTCGAGCGCGGCGTCGGCCATGCTGAAGCCCATCTCGCTCTGGCCAGAGGCAATCAGCTTGAGGTTATCAACCGAACCGCCGGTGACCTCCGCGGTGGCCTGGGTATTCGGGAGCGCCTTCGACAGCACATTGGCGATGGCGCCGCCGAGGGGGTAGTAGACGCCGCCGGTGCCGCCGGTGCCGATCGCCATGGTCTTCTGCTGCGCGATCGCCGCGCCGGCCAGGCCGGCCGTCGCGATGACAGCCACAGCCATCGAGGTCTTCCTGAAACGCTTGAACATGGTCTTGCTCTCCTCCAGTTTTCTTGTGATGGCGCAGTGACTATTTCACCGCGCCGACTTCCTTGAGATATTTCAGCGTGCCGGGATGATAGGGCGCCGGCGACTCCGCGGGTGTCTGGGTGGCGAGATTGATGTTCTCGGCCTCCTTGTGGACGGCGACGAGATCGGCCTTGTTCTCGAAGATCGCCCTGGTGATCGCATAGGCCGTCTCGTCCGACATCTTGTCGGTGGCCATGATCTGGTTCCAGGCGGCGAAGCCACGGCTGTCGGTGGTCTGGCCCGGATAGCTGCCGGCCTTGATCACGCTGGGCGCGAAGATCTGGCCGTATTTCTTCACGATGGGCTCGAGCAGGTAATCGATGTCGATCAGCTTGATGGTGACGCCGGGCGAGGCGGCGAGATCGACGACTGCTGCGGTGGGCACGCCGCCGCCCCAGAAGAAGGCGTCGATCTTGCGATCCTTGAGCGCGGCCGCGGATTCCGCCACCGACAGGCGCTCGCGCTTGACGTCCTTGTCCTTGTCGAGGCCCGCAGCCTCCAGCAGGCGGAAGGTCTGCGCCTCCGTCGCGCTGCCCGGCGCGCCGCCGGAAATGCGCCTGCCTTTGAGATCCGCGAATTTCTCGATGCCGGTGCCGGCGATGGTCACCACATGGACGGGGCTGGAATAGACCGCGACGATGGTGCGCAGCGGAACAGGCTTCTTGAACTTGTTCTCGCCTTTCACGGCGTCGGACGCGACGTCGCCGGTCATGAAGCCGAGATCGGCCTGGCCGGTCTCCAGCAGCTTGATGTTGTCGACGCTGCCGCCGGTGACTTCGCCGGTGGCCTGGGTGTGCGGGAGCTTCTTCGACAGCAGGTTCGCGAGACCGCCGCCGAGCGGATAGAAGATGCCGCCGGTCCCGCCGGTGGCAATGGCGATGGTCTTTTCCTCGGCCGAGGCCGTACCACCCGCGCAGGCGATGCCGAGCAAGGCAAGGCCGAAAGCCCTGTAGCGCAAAGTCCTGTATTTCAGGGCCTTGTATCTCCGAACCTTGCATTTCATCGCGTCACTCCCTGAAGTGGGCGGCGCCACTTATCTGCGGCGTCCGCGTCGTGCGATAACTTGACGTTATTCGTTTCTGTTGTTGGTCATGCCGGTACCGGTAGCCTTCTCGTCCTTACCTGCCACAGCAGCACGCCGAGGCCGATGATGAGGCCGGGTACGAATGTGTAGCTGATGTCGCGACCGATGATCGATTCGATGATCGCCTCGATCAGGCTCGGAAACACCAGGAGTAATCCCGATAGCAGAAGCAGGCCGCGCTCGATCGGGGTGTTTTGTCGCAGTGCCCAGTTCTGCGCGACGGCGGCGAGCGCCAGCAATCCCAGAGTGGTCTTGAGGGTGATCTCGACGATATCCACCCACGAGCCGCCCTTCGGAATGTTCAGCAGCAGGCCGACGCCTTGCGGGTCGCAGACGAAGACGAACGGCACCAGGAAGGCCGGCAGTGTGTATTTCCACGATTGCAGCGTGGTCTTGTAGGGATCACCGCCGGTGATGGCTGCCGCTGCGAAGGGCGACAGCGCGGTGGGAGGCGAGACTTCCGAGAGCACCGCGTAATAGAAGATGAACATGTGGGCGGCGTAGTCGGGCACGCCGAGCTTGATCAGCGCGGGGGCCGCGATCACGGCGCAGATGATGTAGGAAGCGGTCACCGGCACCGCGAGGCCGATGATCCAGACGATCAGCGCCGTATAGATCGCCGTCATCAGCAGGCTGCCGCCCGCATAGGAAATCACGATCGACGAAAACTTGAGGCCGAGGCCGGTGAGCGTGACGACGCCGACCACGATGCCGGCGCAGGCGCAGGTGGTGGCGGCATTGAGTGCGCCGATCGAACCATCGGCCAGTGCCTTCACAAGTTTCTTCGGCACCAATGCCGTGTCCTTGCGCAGGAAACTGAGCACGAAGGTAACGCAGGTAGCGTAGAACACGGACAGCGATGGCGAGTAGCCGATGATCATGAAGACGACGACGGCGAGCAGGGAAATGAAGTGGAACCCGTACCGCTTCATCATCACGCCGAGGCTGAGCTCGGGCCTGACATTGACATTGTGGGCGCCGAACCGCTTGGCGTCGATCTCCACCATGATCAGCAGCGACAGATAGTAGAGACAGGTCGGGATGGTCGCCATCCAGATCACGTCGAGATAGCTGATCTTGAGGAATTCGGCGATCAGGAACGCGGCGGCGCCGAGCACCGGCGGCGACAGGATCGCGCCGAGACCGCCTGCGGCAAGCAGGCCGCCGGCAGCATTTTTCTCGAAACCGGCCTTGGCCAGCATCGGCGCGGCGACGGTGCCGATCATCACCGTGGTGGCGACGCCTGAGCCGGACGGCCCGCCGAGCAGGAACGACGACAGCACCACGGTGCGGCCCGCGGCATTCGACTTGTTCCCCATCAAGGATAGCGAGAAATCGATGAAGAATTTTCCGGCGCCGGACATCGAGAGGAAGGCGCCGTAGATCGTGAACAGGATGATCAGCGTGGCTGACACGTCCACCGCGACGCCGAAGATGCCCTCCAGCGTGATGAAGAGATGGCCCACCAGACGCGGCAGGTCATAGCCGCGATGGGTCCACGGCGCCGGCAGATGCGGGCCGAGCATCGCATAGGCGATGAAGAAGACGGATACGACGGGCATGATCAGGCCGGTGGTGCGGCGCGTCGCTTCCAGCAGCAGCACGATGAAGACGATGCCAACGAGTACGTCCATGTGATCCGGCACGGTGGCACGGTCGGTGAAATCGTCGCCGCCCCACAGCGCATAGACGATGGTGGCGATGGCGACGATGCCCGGCACGATGTCCCACCAGCGCACGCGGTTGCGGAAGCGCGCGGACATGGGGAACAGCAGGAAGCTGAGGATCAGCGTGAAGGCGACGTGGACATAACGCAGCTCCTGCGTCGGTACGATCGCGTAGGCGGCATAGAGATGAAACAGGCTCATCACCACGGCGATGCCGGTGGAGATCGTTCCGGCCCAGCCCAGCAGGCGATTTGTTGCGCCTTCGTCGGCTTCGATGAAGGCTTCAGCCTTCGCCAATGCCTCGTCGGAGACAGCAATGGTGTCATCGCTTGCGATTGATTTTTGGTCAGCCATGTTTCTTCCCCCGGGATATTCCCCGCAGCCGGCTTTGCCGGCCATTTTATCTTGAATGCGGCGCATTCATGCCGTTTTGCCCGGCTGGCGCAAGGGCTTACCGGTGAAACTTTCGTCGCGGCAACGACGTTCGCTGCGGGAACGTCGTTGACCCCCCGAGAGCTGCGGTTCACGTTCGCGGCCTGAATGACAGGAAACAGATGAGTATGAGGAAGCGTCTGATAGCGGCCATGACGAGTGTGGTCGTCATGTGCAGCGCAGCGGCACGCGCCGAGCCATCGATCACGCTGCTGACCGGCAATACGTCCGGCATCTATTTTCCGCTCGGCGTCTCGATCGCGATGATCTATGCGGATATTCCCGGCGCGAAAGTTCAGCTGCAGACAACCGATGGTTCAGTCGAGAACCTCTCGCGGCTGCAGCAAGGTACCGGGCAGGTGGGTTTTGCGCTCGGCGATGCCCTCAACGACGCCTGGGCCGGCAATGCCAGCGCGGGCTTCGACGGCAGGCAGGACCGGCTGCGGGTGATCGGCGCGCTCTATCCGAACTACATCCAGATCGTTGCCACCAAGGCCAGCGGCATCAGGACGCTGAGCGATCTCAGGGGCAGAAGCCTCTCGGTCGGCGAGCGGCGATCGGGCACCGAGTTGAACGCCCGCACCATTCTGGGCGCGGCGGGGTTGCGTTACGAGAATCTCGGTGAAGTGCGCTACATCTCCTTTGCCGAATCCACCACGATGATGATCGAGAAGAAGCTGGATGCCACGCTGCAGTCCGCGGGTCTCGGCGTGGCATCGATCAAGGAGCTCAGCGAGGCCACGGATATCGTCATCGTGCCGGTGCCGCCCGCGATGGTCAGGAAGATCGGCGCGCCGTTCAGGCCGGATACGATTCCGGCCCGGACCTATGTCAGCCAGAACAGACCGGTGCCGACCGCGTCGGTGATGAATTATCTGGTCACGAGCAGCGCGGTGTCCGACGACCTCGTCTATCAGATGACCAAGCGGCTGTTCGACGGCCTCGACGAGCTCGCCATTGCCCACCGCGCCGGCCACGAGATCAAGCTGGCGAGTGCAGTCAGCCGAAGCCCGGTGCCCCTGCATCCCGGCGCGTTACGCTACTATCGGGAGCGGGGTCTGATCAGGTAGAGTGATCCCGCTGGCTTGCCGGGGCTTTCATGGGGCATCCGTTTCGGACGTTGGTGGTGTGCGCCGTTTTTGCGGCAGCATCGCTGGCCCATGCGGTCGCCCGCGCGCAGGGCGCGGTGGAGACCGCTGCCACCTGCACGAATGACGATACCTTGCCGCCCGAGCAGATGCTCGGCATCTGCGGCCTGGTGATCGGCTCGACGGCGACATTGCCGGACCGCGTTCAAGCCCTGATCGTGCGTGCCGGGCTGCAGCTCCGGCTGGAACAGGTCGATCTCGCGATTGCGGATGGCGATCTGGCGGTTCGGCTCGATCCCCTCTCGGCCGCAGCGCTTGAAGCCCGCGGCCAGGCGCTCGCGGCCGGCAAGAAGTTCGACCGGGCGCTCGACGACTTCGATCGCGCGATCAGGCTGCGGCCGAACGAGGCCCGATTATTCGCAAGCCGCGCCGCGACCTTCGCATCGATGCATGAAAACCGGCTGGCGGTTCGCGACTATAATGAAGCGGTCCGGCTCGATCCGACGCGGGTGCAGGGTCTCATCGATCGCGCAGCGGCCTATGCCAAGGTCAAGCGCTTCGATCTGGTGATCGACGACCAGAGCGACATCATTCGCCTGGAGCCGACCGCGGAACATTACGATGCGCGCGGGCAGTCCTATGCGCGCAACAATGCCTATGGCCGCGCAATTGCCGATTTCGATGCCGCGATCAGGCTGGAGCCGAAGGCCAGCTACTTCGTGAACCGTGGCAACGCCTTCAGTCTCAGCGGTGCATATGATCGCGCGATCACCGACTACACGACGGCGCTGCAGCTTCAGCCGGAGCTCGCGATGGCCTACAACAATCGCGGCGTCGCGTGGCGCGACAAGGGCGATATGGTGCGTGCGCTGGCGGACTTCGAGGCGGCGGTGCGAAGCGATCCCACGCTCGATATCGCGATCCGGCATCGGCAGCAGCTTGGCCGGATGGCGGTCGCTGCGCGCAAGCCGGCGATCGGTCTGCATCCGTCGGCCGATGCCAGCATACGGTAGGCGCGACAAATGAAGCTGCTGGTCAACAGGACACAACCGATGCGCCATTGTGTGATGGTTGCTGTGGTGTGGGGCGCGCTTCAGCACGGTGCACTGGCGGCCGGCGATGCGCCGCCGCCCGAGCCGCAGCCGGATCCGGCGCCATGCATGTCGGTGATCTCCGCGAATGACGACGATGCCGTGCTCGACAAATGCACGGTCCTGATCAGGCACGACAGGACGCCTGCAGCGGATCGTCTCAAGGCGCTGATCGCGCGCGCTCGCGTTCATGAGCGCAAGGATCAGGCGGACCTTGCCATTGCCGATTACGATGCCGCGATCAGACTGGATGCCAGGCAGGCTGACCTGTTCAATGCGCGCGGTGAGCTCTGGCGCAAGAAAGGCGATCGTCCGCGCGCGATCAGGGATTTCGGCGCAGCGCTGAAGCTCGATCCGAAGCACGAAGCGGCCCGTGGCAACTACAAGTCGCTGGCGATGGAGATCGAGCGACTGGGCGCCGCGATGGCGGTCAAGGATTCGGCGGTCAAGGATCCAGCCATCAAGGATCCGGCCATCAGGCCGCAACCAAAGGCGCCCTTGAAATAGCCGACCATCCCGTGACAATGGCAGGCAACAAGACCGGCGGGAATGCCGGTGCACGGGAGTAACGCCATGGCCATCGAGCAGGACATCGACAATATCCGCACCTATCGGGACGTGCATGCCCGCTCGATTGCAGATCCCGTCGGGTTTTGGGGCGAGGCTGCCAGGGACATCGACTGGATCGAGCCGGCGACAAAAGTGTTCGATCCCGGAATGGGCCTCTATGGACGCTGGTTCGCCGGCGGTGTGCTGAACACCTGCTACAATGCGCTGGATCGCCATGTTGCCGGTGGCCGCGCCGATCAGGTCGCGCTGATTCACGATTCGCCGCTGGCGGGGACTGTCAGCAAATTCACCTATGCGCAGTTGCTGCATGAAGTGCAGGTGCTCGGCGCCATCATGCAGGATCACGGCGTCGGCAAGGGCGACCGCGTCATTCTCTATATGCCGATGGTGCCGGAAGCCGTTGTCGCGATGCTCGCTTGCGCGCGCATCGGCGCGGTGCATTCGGTGGTGTTCGGCGGCTTTGCCGCGAAGGAACTGGCGACCCGCATCGAGGATGCCAAGCCGAAGCTGATCTTCTCGGCAAGCTGCGGCCTCGAGCCCGGTCGCATCGTGCAGTACAAGCCGTTGCTCGATGAGGCGATCAGGCTCTCCAGCGTGAAGCCGGGTGGCTGCATCATTCTCCAGCGTCCGCAGCACGGCTGCGATCTGGTGGCCGGTCGCGATCACGACTGGGCCGAGTTGCGTCGCAAGGCGATCACCGCGAAGAAGTCCGCGGCCTGCGTGCCGGTGCTGGCCACCGATCCACTTTATATTCTCTACACCTCGGGCACGACCGGCAAGCCGAAGGGCGTGGTGCGCGACAATGGCGGCCATGCGGTGGCGCTCAAATGGTCGATGTATAATCTCTACGGCATCACGCCCGGCGACGTGTTCTGGTGCGGTTCCGATATCGGCTGGGTGGTCGGCCACAGCTACATCATCTACGCGCCGCTGTTTCATGGCGCGACCTCGATCATGTATGAGGGCAAGCCGATCGGCACGCCCGATGCCGGCGCGTTCTGGCGCGTCATCGCCGAGCACAAGGCGGTAGCGCTGTTCACTGCGCCGACAGCGTTCCGCGCCATCCGCAAGGAAGATCCGGAGGGCAGGTTCATCCGGCAATATGACCTGTCGAAATTCCGCACGCTGTTTCTCGCCGGCGAACGCGCCGATCCGCCGACGGTGGACTGGGCCGAGAAGCAGTTGAAGGTGCCGGTGATCGATCACTGGTGGCAGACCGAGACCGGCTGGTGCATTGCCGGCAATCCGGTGGGCCTCGGCCAGCTGCCGGTGAAGCACGGCTCGCCGACGGTGCCGATGCCCGGCTACAAGGTGGAGGTCGTCGACGAGGCTGCAAAGCCGGTGCCCGCCGGCACCATGGGCTCCATCGTCATCAAGTTGCCGATGCCGCCAGCCTGTCTCCCCACGCTGTGGGAGCAGGACGAACGCTGCAAGGAAGCCTATTTCAACGAATTCCCGGGTTACTACAAAACGTCCGATGCCGGTTACCTCGACGAGGATGGCTATGTCTATGTGATGGGCCGCACCGACGACATCATCAATGTCGCCGGCCACAGGCTCTCCACCGGCGGCATGGAGGAGATTCTCGCCTCGCATCCCGACGTCGCCGAATGCGCGGTATTGGGCATCAAGGACGCGATCAAGGGTGAGGTGCCGTGCGGCTTCCTGGTGCTGAAGGCCGGCGTCGCGCGGCCGGTTGCCGAGGTGGAGACAGAGGTCGTCGCGCTCGTGCGCGAGAAGCTCGGTCCCGTCGCAGCATTCAAGCTGGCGATTACCGTGGGGCGCCTGCCGAAGACGCGATCCGGCAAGATCCTGCGCGGCACCATCAAGAAGATCGCCGATGGCGAGGACTGGGCGATGCCGGCCACCATCGAGGATCCCAAGGTGCTGGACGAGATCGGCACGGCGCTGAAGGGCAGGGTGTGAGGCTCGGCCGCAGGATGGGGTGAGCGGAGCGAAACCCATCACTCTGCCGCTGACCCGGCCGATGGGTTTCGCTTTGGCGCGATGCGCCTCCGCTCGACCCATCCTACCCACCTTACAAATCCCGCATTTCGCGCTAAACACGGCGTCACTCACGTGACAGGACCCATGCATGCGACTGACTTCGACATCCCTCATCGCGCTGACGCTGGCGGCAACGCTGCTCGGCGCCTGCGCGCGCCGCACCGACATTCCTATGTCAAGCCTTGGCGATGACGATGACGCGATCTGCCGCGGCACAGGCGCCGCTGTCGGCTCGCCGGAATATTCGAGCTGCCGCAAGGATCGCGACGTTCAGCGCAGCAATTCCATTCAGCGCGCCGATCGTGCGCAGCGCAATCTCGGCGAATACATGCTGAACAATCCGAACCGGCCGTAACACCGGCGGATTGATATTCCGCAACATTGTGTCACCCAAAGGCAACGGCCGTGCAGCGAGACGCTGTGCGGTCGTTCGCTTTTGATGGAGATCAACGTGTGAGCGCCGTGGCGAGCGTCTTTCGGATTGGATCGGGTGAGATCGTTCACCCCGAACGAATCGAGAGACAGGGCGCTTCGCGATGAAGAGAATCTTCACGACCATGTCGTTGCTGATGGCGGCAACGGCGATGACTGGCATGGCGACAACGGCAGGCGCCGCCGATCTTCCGGCTGCGACGCCGTACACCAAGGCGCCGGTGATCGAGGCGTGGAATCCCTGGATGATCCGCCTGCGCGTGCTCGGCGTCATTCCGGAGAATGGCGGTTCGGTCAACCAGGTGCCGGGCTCCAGCCTGAAGACCTCCGATCAGGTCGTGCCCGAACTCGACATCTCCTACTTCTTCACACCGAACGTCGCCGCCGAACTGATCCTCGGCGTCACCAGGCATCACGTCACCGGCGACGGCGCCATTGCCGGCCTCGATGTCGGCAAGGCCTGGCTGCTGCCGCCGACGCTGACGCTGCAATATCACTTCACCGAGTTCGGCGCGTTCAAGCCCTATATCGGCGCCGGCGTGAACTACACATGGTTCTTCAGCCAGACCGCGAGCGGCGTGGGCGTCACCAGCAGCCGTCTGAAGGACGCTGCCGCTCCCGTGGTGCAGTTCGGTTTCGACTACATGATCGACAAGCACTGGGGCTGGAATGTCGACGTGAAGAAACTGTGGCTGCGGCCGGACTGGGAAGGCACGCTGGCCGGCGGCACGCCGATCACCGGCAAGGTCACGCTCGATCCGTGGCTGATCGGCACGGGCATCACCTACAAGTTCTGATCCTTTCGATCTCTCACTGTGTGACTGAAGGGCCGATGTCTGCCGGCCCTTCTTTTTTGCGGTTTCACCGTGGGCCTGTTGCTTTCAGCGCCCGCATCCTGTTGGGTGCGCGCCATCACATCATCGCACCATCAGGACAATGTCATGGACATCAAGGTCAGGGATTCGAACGGCGCGCTGCTCGCCGAGGGCGACACCGTCACGCTGATCAAGGACCTCAAGCTGAAAGGCTCGTCCACCGTGCTCAAGCGCGGCACCGTGATCAAGAACATCCATCTCACCGACAACGAAGACGAGATCGAAGGCCGCACCGACAAGGTCAAGGGCCTGGTGCTGCGCACGGAGTTTTTGAAGAAGGCGTGAGTTTACTCCCGCCCTTCCTCATGCCCGCGAAACGTCGAGAGCCGCGACAGGAATGCCAGCATCAGTCCGATGCCTGATATCGAGAACAGCATCGTGAAGATTTTCGCGATGGTCGTGGTCGGCGACAGGGTAGCATCACCGACGGTGGTGAGTGCCATCGCGCTGAAATAGGCAGCGTCGATCCACGGCCAGCCCTCCACGGCGTGGAAGAACACCGCGCCGCCGGTCATGGCGATGGCCAGTAGGAACAGGATCGCGCGAAATTCCGGATCGCGAAGGCCGCGGCGAAAGCCGGCCAGCAATCGCACCAGACCAAGCCAGAGAGATGCCATCGCAGCGTTGTCCCCATGCGCCCCTCGCGCAGGTCGGATGTCGCAGGATTCGATGACATTTGGAAAGTGAAGATTGTTAGACGCCGCACGCCAACAAAAACGCGGCGGGATGAACCGCCGCGTTTTGAATTCTGCCGTTGGCGCCGCGCATCTGTGCGCAGCGCAGGCGCCTATTCTTCGTCGTCGTCCTGCTTCTTGCCGCCGCCGATACCCTTCAGCTTGGCAAATACGGCGTCGACATTGAGGTCGCCGCTGCCGCCCTCGGCGGTTTCGAGCTCGTCCTTGCGGGTGGTTTCCGAGGCCGGCAGCAGGGTCGCGCCGCCATAAGCCTGGTCGGTCGGCTTTTCCTTGGCTGCGCGCTGCACTTCGAAATCGAGTTCGATCTGCGAGCACAGGCCGAGGGTCACCGGATCCATCGGGGTCAGGGTCGATGCGTTCCAGTGGGTGCGGTCGCGGATCGAGGCGATGGTGGTCTTGGTGGTGCCGACCAGCCGCATGATCTGGCTGTCCTTGAGCTCCGGATGGCTGCGGACCAGCCACAGGATCGCGCTCGGGCGCTCATGGCGGCGCGACACCGGGGTGTAGCGCGGGCCCTTCTTCTTGGCGGCCGGCGGCAGGATCACCTTGCTCTCTTCGAGCTTGAGCCGGTAATTCTTGTCCTTCTCGCCCTTTTCAATCTCGTCGCGGGTCAATTGCCCGTTGGAAATCGGGTCCATGCCCTTGATGCCCTGGGCGGCGTCGCCGTCGGCAATGGCGCGGATCTCGAGCGGATGCATCTTGGTGAAATCGGCGACCTGGTCGAAGGTGAGCGCCGTATTGTCGACCAGCCACACGGCCGTCGCCTTTGGCATCAGCGGGGCATTGCTCATGGCACATCTCCTTTGCGCTTCGCCCACCTCTTTCGGAGGCGAAGCCGTCTGGTCATCGGTGATGACGGGAATTAGGCCTCTATATAAGCTGTCCGGGGGCAACCGCGCAATGCCCGGCAGTTCGGCCTTGACACCGCCGCAAACCGGCCCCAAGTCCTTATTCAGACAAGCTCTTTGGCTGATTTTTGCCCATCTGACCCATCGCACCTGCCATTTTGGTGCCCAGGCCCCTGGATCGCCCCGATATGACGACCAAACCGTCCCTGAAAATCGTTCTTTGTTCGCCGCGCGGCTTCTGCGCAGGCGTCGTCCGGGCGATCGATACGGTCGAACGCGCACTCGCCATCCATGGCGCGCCGGTCTATGTCCGGCACGAAATCGTCCATAACAAGTATGTGGTGGACAGCCTCAAGACCAAGGGCGCGATCTTCGTCGAGGAACTGGCCGAGATTCCGGACAACACCTCCGCGCCGGTAGTATTTTCCGCCCACGGCGTGCCGAAGTCGGTTCCGGCCGATGCCAAGGAACGCAATTTCTTCTCGCTGGACGCGACCTGCCCGCTGGTGACCAAGGTGCACCGCGAGGCGGCGATCCACTTCAAGCGTGGCCGTGAAATCCTGCTGATCGGGCATTCGCATCATCCGGAAGTGGTCGGCACCGTCGGCCAGTTGCCGCCGGGCGCTGTGCAGCTCATCGAAACCGCCGAGGATGCCCAGACCTTCCAGCCGAAGGACCCGGACAATCTCGCTTTCGTGACCCAGACCACGTTGTCGATCGACGACACCGCGGAAATCGTGGCCGTGCTGAAGAGCCGCTTTCCCACGATCAACGGGCCGCACAAGGAAGACATCTGCTACGCCACCACCAACCGCCAGCTTGCCGTGAAGAAGGTGGCGCCGGTGGTCGATGCACTGATCGTGGTCGGTGCGCCGAACTCGTCGAACTCGCAGCGCCTGCGCGAAGTCGCAGAGCGCGAAGGCT